>JAISRR010000134.1 GCA_031273565.1 Zoogloeaceae bacterium
GCAGTATTCGGGCAGGGGTGGAATGGGTGGTCAAGCCGGTCAGGTAGCGGGCGGTATCCCGTGGATAACCCAAAGTGCGGAACAAGGCATGAACCCGCGCGCCTAAAATACTGGCGAAAAAATCCCGCAAATCCAGCTTCAGCAACAAGGGCGAACCAACATGCAGGGCGGCATTACTGATGACGGAACGTCCGCGCACACTGCCGTAGGCCGCCGGATGCACCGGAACCCGGTCGAGAATTTCGCGCAGGATGCGGCGTTGAATGGCGCGTAACGTTTCTTTGGGCGCTTCGATCAGGCGGGCGCTGCCATCCGACTTGGGTATCCAGCGCGTGTGGTAATGCTCCAGTTTCGGCGTGGGTTTTGACATCGGCCCGCCCATATCCCGTCCTGTTACATTGGCGAACCAGTCCAGCATGGCGGGCGGGAGTTCCAGCCAGTCGGCCAGATCCCCCGGCGTCGCCAGCGAGGGCAGGGATAAATTGGCGAGCGCCGCCGGGGGCGCGCCCATAGGGACATGAAAAGGGAAATAGCCCCGAATCTGCGGGACTTCTTCCTCATACGATTCGAACGCGGCGATGAAAGGGGGAAAAGCGAGAATCAGGGCGACGATTTGGTCGTGTTGTCCGGGATGCCATGAACTTTCCGCCGCCAGTTCGAAATGCAGATGCAGGGTGAGGGGAACCAGCCACGGCCACGAACGCCCCAGCGCGCGAACCCCCCGTTCACGCATGCTGCCCGGATGGCTGTCCCCGGCCAGAAACGCGCGCGCCAGCGCCACCGCAATCTTGCGGGCGGCGGTTGTCGAATACAGGAGAGCGGGAGAATCGTCCACGATGGCGAGGGATGGTTGAGTGGCGGGAATGCGAGTGGGAAAACCGTGCAGCGCACTCCCCAGCCTGTCGTGTGACGCCTGAGCTCTTCACGCCGCAGGCGTGGGCCGCTCAGGCAAAGCATGGCGAATCATGAAAACGCTCCGGGGTAGCCCCGGAGTGGCCTGGCTCGTGGAGCCTGACGCTTGCCTGGAGAGGCGCTGCCGCCGAAGACTAATTCATGAGCATGGGAGGAGTCAAACGGGCAGGAATCATGTCATGGCGGTTGCCGCCACCCCTGAAGATGAAAGAAACTTTGGGGTGGAAGGTATTGGGTAGAGGTCGCAAAATTTTTGGGCGGTTGAAGCACGCACCTGACGCCTGATCGTCACCCGCCTTCCCTTTATGACCTTCGCCGCTCAGGCTGGCGTGCGCCTTGAGCGCCATCTCTTTCACGTTAAACCTGCGTACAACCGGCGGATTGCAATCCGCCCTGAATATTCTCGTGAAAGCATTTTCTGTACAGCAAAAATACTGTATAGTTTTGGCTGTTGTTTTATACAGTTAATGACCGGGGAGGCCGCAGCATGCTGCAACACTTACAAAACTGGTTTGAGCGCATGCTGGGTGTTGCCCGGCTGGAACGCGAGATGCATCAACAGGCATGGGAAATCTACCAGCATCGTGAACTCCCCGCCACGCTCCAGTTGCCCGCTTGCTGGCGGCGTCAGTCCAGGGTCAGGTTGTCGCGGTAAGCCATCGGGCGGGGTGCCTTCTGCCTATAACTGCCAGGGCGTCACGAGCAAAAATTTGATGTCGCGTTCGTCCTGAAAGAGATTTTTATAGCCTGTCCAACTGGGCAGGCGGGTTTTATTGTTGTAGTGGGTGTAATGCAGGCTGACGCGGGTGTTTTTCAGGGGGCCGGAAGGTACGCTGTAGCCCAGATCGAGTGACCAGGCGCGTTCTTTCAGGGTTTTTTCATTGACGCCGTAGACGCGTCCGCCCCAGCCGTTGGCGGCTGAAGCGCCGATGCTGACGCCCGCAAAGGGGAGCCAGTCGTTCAGGTTGCGGGTGAGGCTGACGAAGAGGGCGCGTTCGCGGTTGTGGTTCCAGTCCGAGCGGTTATCCCACCAGGGTTCATAAGCGCCGTTGCTGCCGCCATAAGCGCCGGTGAGGCGATAGACGAAGTAGCCGACGTGCTGCGGCGCGTTGCTGGGCGCGCGGGTGTAGGTGAATTCGGTTTTCAGGGTGTAACGGTCGAGGGTGCGCGCGAGGGCCAGATAGTGCTGGCTGCCCTGATGTCCGGCGTAGTGGTCGTTGGGCGTGTCGCGCTCGACCGCGCGGCCTTCGCCTGCGGCATAGAACTGGTAAGTCAGGTAGAGCGAATCCTGCGCGTCTTTTTGTTGCCGGTATTTGAGCTTGAGGTGCGCGTTCTGCCGGTAATCTGCCGCCCTGCCGTAAGCGAGTTCCACGGAATAGCCGGCCGGGGCGTCGTAGCGTATGCCCGCTGACCAGAGCGCGTTGATGCGTTTTTTTTCATCATCGCGGAAGGCGTTGACTTCGCGGTACCAGGGGGCTTTGTAGCGGGTGACGTAAGCGCCTGCGAGCGCGAGGCTGCCCCAGTCGCCGCTCAGGTTGCTCCCGGCTTCGACGCCCTGATAAGTGCCGGGCATGAGCGACCAGTTGACGCCCAGCACGCCGGGGCCGGCGGGCTGAAAGTAGCCCGCCCTGCCCCAGAGGTTGCCGCCGGTAAAGTTTGCGCGCGCCTTGATGTGGGCGCGATAGAGGGAGATGCCGTCGCGCGCGTCTTTTTTGTTCCAGTCGGGATGCCAGGGGTCGTTCCAGGGGAAAAAGCTCATTTCATGGTCGGGGCTGGCCGTGTTAACCAGGTCGGTGGTGGCGAATACGCCCAAATCCAGCCCGATGCCGTCCCGCCAGAAAGGGGAACGGTAATCGACGGAGGTTTGCAGGGTGCTGTGGTGCAGATTGCTGCCGAAGCGACTTTCGTCGACCCGATAGCGTTCGCGGTGACGCTGGAAGTACATGACGGAACCGGAGAGCGAGCCGGAGGGAAAGAACGCGGATTCCCCTGCCGCATCCGCGCCATCATCGGCATAAGCCACTGCGGGCAACAGGGCAATGAGGGCGAGGCAGCCCGTCGGAATCAGGCGTTGCATGGTCTTTCGTTCCGTTTATTCATTCATGGACTGGATATAAGCAAGCGCCTGTTCGCCCACGAGCGGTTTGCTGTAGAAATAGCCCTGAAAGATATAGCAGCCCAGGTCTTGCAGGACTTCGATCTGTTCCCGGTTTTCGACGTATTCGACGACGATTTTGATGTTCAGCGAATGGCAGAGTTCAACGATGGTGGCGATGACTTCGGAGCAGGTTTTGTTGTGCACGACATCCTTCGAGAGCGCCTGGTCGATTTTCAGGATATCGACGGGAAAATACTTCAGGTAAATCAGGGAGCTGTGCCCCGCGCCGAAATCGTCGATGGAGACAATCAGCCCCATGTCGTGAATCTGCTTGAGGATATGGGTATGCGGCGCTTCCGGGTCGATGGCGACGGATTCGGTGACTTCGATGCCGATCATCCGGGGCTCCAGCCGGTATTCTTCCAGACAACGTCGAATGACTTCCGGCAGGTGGTCGTTGGTTAACTGGCGCACGGAAGCGTTGACCGAGGTCTTGATGTTGGCGTTGATGCCCTCGTCATTCCAGCGCGCCCGTTCCTTGCAGGCGGTGCGCAGCACCCAGAGGCCCAGATTGTCGATAAAGTCGCCGTCTTCGGCAATGGCAATCAGGATGGGCGCGGGGATGTTGCCGTAACCGGGGTGCCGCCAGCGCACCAGGGCTTCTGTCCCCATGACCTTGCCGGAAGCGGAATCCACCTGCGGCTGATATTCCAGGAACAGGCCGATGGCGTCTTCATGATGTTTCCCCAATGCCGTTTGCAGGTCGTGGGCCAGTACGCGCGCCAGCACGCCGACTTCATCTTCGCGGTCGAGACATTTTTTACCGGTGGGTCCCGTCTGGTTGTTACAGGCGACTTCCATGAGCTTGCCCATGGCTTTTTTCTGACGCTCCGCCTTGACCTCATCGGAAATTTTGACGAAAGGCAGATACATCAGCGTGCCGAGCGTGAGATTGAAAAGCTGCAAAAGCACACCGGCGAACGAGCCGCGCGTGGAGAAAAAACCGCCCAGAAGCGGCGGCGTTGTCCAATCCAGCGCCTGCATGGGGTAGGGAACCAGCCCGAAATGAATGGCCAGGGCGCTGGTGGCCATGAGCGCCAGCGGCACGCAGATGAACGGAATCAGGAAAACCGGGTTGAGGATGATGGGCAGGCCGAAAAGCAGGATTTCATTGATATTGAACATGCCCGGCACAAACGAGATTTTCGCCAGTCGACGGCTGTTGTTGTTACTGCTGCCAATCAGAAGGGCAATGACCAGACAGAACGAAGAACCGCTGCCGCCCATGGAGACAAAGATGTCGAGAAAATGCTTGGTGATGAGGTGCGGCAGTTCTTGTCCGGCGGCTTCGGCGACCTGATTGGCTTGCAACGCCGAGTCAAGCAGGCCGTGCGTCAATGGGTCCAGCACATTCGGGCCATGAATGCCGAAAAACCAGAGCAGGTGGGTGATAAAAAGATAGACCGCGCCTGAATCGATATTGTTCTGGATGATACTGAAAGGATAAAGAATGCAGGCATGGATGAACTGGTGCAGCGAACTGCCGGTCAACTGGAAGAAAATCCCATACAGGACGGCAAAGAGCAGGAGGGTAATCAGGCCGGGCAGCAGACAGGAAAGCGCCTGTGGAATGGCGGTATCCTGCCCTTCGGAATAAATACGGATATGCAGACGCCCGGAATCGGACAACCAGAGAAACAGCCGGGTTGAAGTGAGCGCGACGAGGATGGCGACAAACAGCCCCGGCGTGCTCAGCCAATACGTAAGACCGTTGGTGCCCTCCATGGGGATGATGATGAAGAGTGAAGCGATGGCCACCATGGTGGCGATCATGGGATGGGTCGGCTGGAGCGGGTGTTCCTGATTATGCTGGATCGCCAGGTGATAACTGATGCCAGCCAGCATGGGCAGGGTAATGATGCCCAGCGTACCCTGCCAGACCAGCCCTCCGAAGGTTTTCCAGTGTGTGCCGAAGAGCCTTGCCATTTCTTCCTGATACCAGGGCAGGGGAAAGTTGTTGATGAGCACCGCCAGCACCCCGGCGGCCACAATCGGCAGACAAAGCAGAAATCCGTTACGCACGGCAAGCAACGTCGGGCTGAACGCCCATTCCGGAGCGGCCAGCTTGCGTAGTTTGTCAATCAGATATCTGGCGGTGCTCATGTCATTGTTTCCTGCATGCGCTGACGCCGCAAATAGTCGCCCGTTCATGGTTGACGATGATACCTGCTTTGCCTGAGTCAGACGATAGCGTTGACGATGACACGCGCTTTTTCGGCGCAACGCAAAACGAATTCCGCTCTGGACTGAATTCATCGCAAATTGCCTCAATGATTTCAATTTCAGAGCGTAAGCAAGTTCTCGACTGGATTGCCACCGTCCAACCGACCGCGCGCCCCTTCGCCCAGGCCTGCCTCACCAGAATTTCCGAAGCCATGTCCGACACCGCCTGTACGGGGCTATGCGCTTACTGATGTTGGAAGAAGGCGGTGTTTCTACTGTGCCGCCACATCGCGCGTGCTAAAATCACCGTTTTCATCCTGTTGTCTTTTTCCCATCATGTTTTCAGGAATCGTTGCGGCAGTTGGCCGCATTACCCGGTTGACCCCGCGTGAAGTCGGCTTTCGTCTGACGGTGGAACCTGGCGCGCTGGATATTTCCCGTGTCGCGCCCGGCGACTCCATCGCCCATGCGGGCGTGTGTCTTACCGTGGTGGAAAAAAACGCCGAGGGCTATTGCGTTGATGTTTCGCCGGAAACGCTGAATTGTTCCGTGGGGCTGGACGCGCCCGGCGCCATCAATCTGGAAAAGGCGCTCTGCCTGGGCGATCCGGTCGGCGGACATCTGGTTTCCGGGCATGTCGATGGCGTTGGCGAGGTGTTGCGTTTCGACGCGATAGGCGACAATCGCCTGCTGGAAATCCGCGCGCCGCACGCCATCTCAAAATACATCGCCCGCAAAGGCTCGGTCGTGGTGGATGGATGCAGCCTGACCACCAATACGGTGACGGGCGACGTGTTTACCATCAACCTGATTCCACACACGCTGGAAGTTACCACGCTGGGGCAGTTGCAACCCGGCAGCAAGGTCAATCTCGAAATCGACCTGATTGCCCGCTATACCGAGCGGATGCTGGCCTGGGAACATGAATCCGGCGATTGATGCGGTCATCTCCCTCTGTTGCCTCTCTGGAGCAAAAAAACATGAATACGGTTATTCCCCTGACCCCGCCCCGTCCTTCCGCCATCGCCCCGACCGAAGAAATCATCGCCGAGATCAAGGCAGGCCGCATGGTGATTCTGGTCGATGAAGAAGACCGGGAAAACGAAGGCGATCTACTGATTGCCGCCGAGCATGTCACGCCGGAAGCCATCAATTTCATGGTTACGCATTGCCGTGGCCTCGTCTGCCTCACCATTACCGAAGCGCGCGCCCGCCAACTGGGGCTTGCGCAAATGACGCATGACAACAAGACGCCCTACAACACGGCGTTTACCGTTTCCATTGAAGCGGCGGAAGGGGTCACGACCGGCATTTCCGCCTTTGACCGCGCCCGCACGGTACAGGCGGCGGTCGCCAGAAACGCAACGCCGGATGACATCGTACAGCCCGGTCATGTTTTTCCCATCACCGCAAAAGAGGGCGGCGTGCTGGTGCGCGCCGGGCACACCGAGGCCGGTTGCGACCTGACCCGGCTGGCCGGGCTGGAAGCGGCGGCGGTGATCTGCGAAGTGTTGAAGGAAGATGGTTCGATGGCGCGGCTGCCGGATCTGCTCGCGTTCGCAGGGGAGCACGGCATCAAGATCGGCACGATTGCCGATCTGATTCACTACCGCGCCGCGTCCGAAACGCTGGTCGAACGGGTGGCTTCCAAAACCATCACGACGGGGCAGGGCGCATTCGTCTTGCACGCTTACCGTGACAAGGCTTCCGGCGCGGCGCATCTGGCGCTGGTGAAAGGCGAGCTGCCCGCTGACGGTAGCGAAACGCTGGTGCGGGTGCATGAGCCGCTGTCCGTGCTTGATTTTCTTGATCCGGGGAGTCAGCACGCGGCGTTCAGTATCGAAGAAGCCCAGGCCGCCATCGCCCGGAACGGGCATGGCGTGATCGTGCTCATGTACCGTTCCGAAACCGGCGCCGACCTCCTCGAACGCCTTGCCGCTCCGGTGGGCGCGAAAACGGGGCGGAATCTCAATTGGGACCCGCGCATACACGGCATTGGCGCGCAGATTCTGCGTGATCTGGGCGTGAAAAAAATGCGCCTCTTGTCCAGCCCGCGCAAAATACCGTCCATGACCGGCTTTTCGCTGGAAGTCACCGGCTTTACCGCTTCCGTGGAGGCGTTGAACTGATGTCACGCGCTACCCCCACGACCCCGGTCAATCTGAATGGCGCGGGTCTTGAAATCGGCATGGTCGCCAGCCGTTTCAACGCCGAAATCTGCGCCGCGCTGACAGAGGCCGCCCGCGCCGAACTGCAACGCCTGGGCGTTGCGGAAGCCGACATCCACGCCTTCTCCGTGCCCGGCGCGCTGGAAATTCCGCTTACCCTGCAAACCCTGGCGCAAAGCCGCAGATTCGACGCCCTGATTGCCCTGGGCGCGGTGATTCGCGGCGAAACCTACCATTTCGAAGTGGTCTCCAACGATGCCTGCCGGGGCGTGATGGACGCGCAACTCGTCACCGGGGTGCCCATCGCCAACGGCATTCTGACCTGTGAAAACGAGGCGCAGGCGCGTGAGCGCATGGTGCAAAAAGGCACAGACTGCGCGGCGGCGGCAGTGGAAATGGCTCGCCTGCTGCAAGATTTTAAAAACAACGGATGACCGCCATGAACGATACCGCGCCCAGAAAAACCGCCAAACGCAGACCTTCCGCCGAACGCAGCCGCGCGCGCGAACTGGCCTTGCAGGGCTTGTACCAATGGCGCATCGGCGGCGCGGACGCCGCCACCGTGGAAAGCCACATGCCGGAATGGGCGGCCTGCGCCGAGGGCGGAAAACAGAAAAACAGGGAAAATGAAGCAAACGAACCGGAACCCGCCGCCAGCATCGCCGAAGTCGCCGATGTGGATGGCGATTTTTACCTCGCGCTGGTGCGTGGCGTCATGCGGGATAGCGCCGCCCTGAGCGCCCGACTGGCCCCCGCCCTCGACCGCCCCTTTGAGGCGCTCTCCCCCGTCGAAGCCGTTATCCTGCTCCTCGCCGCCTTTGAACTCACCCACTGCCCGGAAACGCCCTACCGCGTCATCATCAACGAAGCCATAGAACTCGCCAAACGCTTCGGCGGCAACGAGGGACATCGCTATGTGAACGGGGTGCTTGATAAAGCCGCAGGCTTTATCAGGGGACAGGAAACAGTAAAAGCATGAATGCTCACCATGCAATCGCCCTGCTGATCAAGGGCAAAGGTAGGGCGGCATCGTAGAAACCGCCGTTTGTCTGAACAACGGCGCTCCGAGCGCGCGCCCTGCCTTTTGATCCATGATTCAGCCGTCATTTCCGCAAAAGCGCCGGATTTCATGAGGCAAACATTCATGCAATCAACCTGTATGCTGTAACCCATGTGCGAATTTGACCTGATCACCCGCTATTTCCAGCGTCCAACGCCACAAACCCTGTTGGGGCCGGGTGATGATTGCGCCCTGATGCGCGTCGCGCCCGGCATGGAACTGGCGGCGAGCAGTGACCTGCTGGTTTCCGGCATACATTTTTTGCCCGATACCAATCCCCGCGATTTGGGGTGGAAAACGCTGGCGGTCAATCTTTCCGACCTCGCCGCGATGGGCGCGCGCGCGCGTTGGGTCTTGCTGGCCTTGAGCCTGCCCACTGCCGATGAAATCTGGCTCACCGCCTTTTCCGCCGGATTTTTTGCCTGCGCCCAACCCTTTCAGGTTGAGCTTGTCGGCGGCGATGTGACGAAAATGGCGGCGGGCGGGGCGCTCACCCTGTGCGTGACCGCACTGGGCGAAGTTCCCGCCGGAGAGGCGTTGCGTCGGGATGCCGCCAGAGCGGGCGATGACCTCTGGCTTTCCGGCTATCCCGGTCTGGCGGCGCTGGGCTTGAAACACCTGCAAGGCGAAGTCGTCTTGCCGGAGCCGCTTCGCCGCCTCTGCGTTCAACGTCTGCAAGCGCCCACGCCGCGCCTTGCTCTGGGCGCAATGTTGCGCCCGCTCGCCCATGCCGCCATCGACATCTCCGACGGTCTCGTGGCGGATGTCGGGCATATCGCCAGAGGTTCCGGCCTGATGGCGGAAATTCTGCTGCATCAGTTGCCCCGTCTGCCGGAAGGCGTGGAACGCGCCCCCGCGCTGGAGGCCCTGCTTGCCGGCGGCGACGACTATGAACTCGCCTTTACCGCTGCGCCGGAACAGCGTCCGGCGCTGGCGCGCGTTGCCGCCGAACTGGATCTGCCGTTGTGGCGCATCGGGCGGATGGCGGCGACAAGCAGCGAGCCGCGCGTGCAAATTCTTGATCCAGAAGGCAAAATCGTGCCCTGGACGATAGAGGGTTACGACCATTTCCGGGAAGCCTCCACATGATAGAAACCGACGATCTCGCGCCCGCCGCAGGCGCAATGGCGGAACGGCTCATTGCGCCGCAATCGGAATCCGCGCGCGAGGAGGCGTTGGAACGGGCGCTGCGTCCCAAACGGCTGGCCGATTACACCGGGCAGGTCAAAATCCGCGAGCAATTGGGAATTTTTATTCAGGCGGCGCGGGCGCGCGGCGAATCGCTCGACCATGTGCTGCTCTTCGGCCCGCCCGGTCTCGGCAAGACCACGCTGGCGCATATTCTGGCGCAGGAAATGGGCGTCAATCTGCGCCAGACTTCCGGCCCGGTGCTGGAACGGGCGGGCGATCTTGCCGCATTGCTCACCAATCTCGACGCGCACGACATCCTGTTTATCGACGAAATTCACCGTCTGTCGCCCGTGGTGGAGGAAATTCTCTATCCGGCGTTGGAGGATTTTCAGATCGACATCATGATTGGCGAGGGGCCGGCTGCCCGTTCGGTCAAACTTGATCTGCCGCCCTTTACCCTGGTTGGCGCGACCACCCGCGCCGGGATGCTCACCAATCCGCTGCGTGACCGTTTTGGCATTGTCGCCCGGCTGGAGTTTTACAGTCCTGAGGAATTGCAGCAGATCGTCCGCCGCTCGGCGCGTTTGCTCGCCGCCCCCCTCGACCCGGAAGGCGCGCTGGAAATCGCCCGCCGTTCGCGTGGCACGCCGCGCGTCGCCAACCGGCTCTTGCGCCGGGTGCGGGATTATGCTGAAGTCAAGGCGGATGGTCGCATCAATCGTGCGCTTGCTGACGCGGCGCTGGCGATGCTGGATGTCGATTCGGCGGGGCTGGATGTGATGGACAGAAAACTGATCAGCGCCATCATCGACAAATTCGCCGGTGGCCCGGTCGGTGTGGATAATCTCGCCGCCGCCATCGGCGAATCCCGCGATACCATCGAAGATGTGCTGGAACCCTACCTGATCCAGCAGGGCTATCTGCAACGCACCCCGCGCGGTCGCATGGCGACGCCGGCGATTTACCGGCACATGGGCCTGCCGCTGGCGGGAGATGCGCCAGCGCAGGGTGGGGCTGCGCCGGAATGATGGAAAAAAGATTGAACGCTGTTTAACCCGACCGTGCCGGATTCGCCGTTTAAACCCGGTCATCCTGACTGTTATTGTGGAGCTTGCCATGAACGCCTTTCGCCTCGCATCCCTTACCCTGTTTTCCCTTGTGTTTCTCCCCGCCGCGCAGGTGGCGGGGCAGCCTGTTTCGCCTGTCCCGGCGGTTTCCGTCGCGCCGGTGAGCCAGGTCGTGCTCTATCCCGGCAGTGCCCTGATCGAGCGCGCGGCGAGTGTGCGCGCCGGGGCGAACGCGCTGGAAATTTCCGGCCTGCCCGCCAATTTCAACACCGACAGCGTACAGGTCGAGGCGGACAGCGGCATCGAGATTGGCGAAATCGTCTGGCGCGACAGCGATCGCACCGCGCCGTTAAATGCCGAAGAAGCGCGGCTGGAAGCGGAAGTGCGTAAACTCGCCGACCGCATCGACGCCCTGAATCTGGAACGTCAGGCCGCCGAGCGGGAATTGAAATATCTGGATGCGCTGGTCATGCCCGGCGAGGGTTTTCAGGGCGCGAATCCGGCGAAAACGCTGGAAATCATCCGTCAGGGCAGCCTGCAGGCGCAACGGCGCATCCTGGGCGTAGACGCGCAAAAGCGCGACATTGAGCGCGATCTGAAAGCCAAAAGCAACGATCTGGAACGCATCCGTCCGAATGTCAATCAGGTGCGCGTACTCTCGCTGCGTCTGTCGGCCAGAAACGATGGGCAGGTACGCATCCGCTATCTGTTTCAGGACGCGGGCTGGCGTCCCGCCTATCGCGCCGCGCTGGATTCGGAAACGGGACAGGTAACGCTGGAACGCATCGCCCAGATCGCGCAAAGAAGCGGCGAGGACTGGGGGCGTGTCAATCTGCGCCTGTCTACGGGTCTGCCCCGCCACAGCGCCAGCGGCCCGCAGCCGACAACCTGGGATGTGGCGCTGCGCTCAGAACAGGCGTTGCACCGCGCCGATACCTCCCAGATGGAGAGGGGCTATTCCGAAATGCAATCGCAGGCGGCAGGACTCAATTCGGCAGGCGACGCCAGAGAATACCGGCAAGTCGCGGCGGAGCCGCTGTTTGCCGTCGATGTCACGCAGGGCGAATACGCGACGGAATACCAGATTCCCGGCGCGGTCACCCTGCCAGCGGACGGGCGCAAGGTCGCGGTATCGCTGGGACGCTTGCAGATTCCGGTGCGTCTGGAAGCGCAGGTGTCGCCGCGTCAGGAAAAATCCGCCTATCTGGTGGCGCATGGCGAACTGCCGGAAGGCGTCTGGCCGAGCGGAGAAATGCAGCTTTACCGCAACGGCGCTTATGTCGGCGTCACGCACTGGAACGCCAACGCGAGCGTCGGCCTGGAATTACCCTTCGGGCGCGACGCGCTGATAAAAGTCAGCGGCAAATCCACCGCCGCCATCAGCGGCAGCAGCGGTTTTGCCGGTCAGAAATCAGAACGCCATATCGCCGACACCTTCACCATTACCAACCTGCACAAACGCCCGGTGGATATTCTGCTGCTGGAAGCCACGCCGGTCGCCAGAAACGAGGCAATCGAAGTGACGCAACGATTCACGCCGGAAGCAAGCGAAAAAGACTGGAACAACCACCCCGGCATCCTCGCCTGGAAAGCGCGGCTGGAAGCCGGAAGCAGCCAGGAAATTTCCGTCGACTATCGCATCCGCTGGCCGAAAGACCGCCGCATCATCGGGTTGCCGTGATGGTCAGGGATCCCAGGGCGATCGCACGAATGCCTTCAACATAACACCCGGCGCGAAGCGCCGCTAAATTTTCCCTTGTGGGAGAGGGGGGCAGAGCACAGAAGACCAGGTCGTAACGTAGGTAGGGCGCTTTCTCCGAAAGCGCCGTCGTTAACGCCCGGCGCGCTCGGAGAGCGCGCCCTACCAAAGCGCCCTGCC
>JAISRR010000027.1 GCA_031273565.1 Zoogloeaceae bacterium
GCAGAGGACTTCCAGCCGGTTCAGATAGGCGCGGGCGTTGGCAGGCAGTTTTTCCCAGTGTTTGACGCCGAACGTGCTTTCCGTCCAACCGGGCAGACGCTCGAAAATCGGCTCGCAGCGCGCCACTTCGTCCGCGCCGATGGGCAGCAGGTCAATCTGGCGACCATCCAGCTTGTAGCCGGTACAGATGTTCAGCGTTTCCAGACCATCCAGCACATCAAGCTTGGTGATGCAGAGACCGGAAAGCCCGTTAATCATGGCGGAACGGCGCAAGAGCGCGGCGTCGAACCAGCCGCAACGACGCGGCCTGCCGGTGACAGTGCCGAATTCCCTGCCTTTTTGCGACATCTGATGACCGGGCGCGCCCGCCGTGGCGATATCGAGTTCGGCAGGAAACGGCCCGCCGCCGACACGGGTGCAGTAGGCTTTGGTAATGCCCAGAATATAGTGCAGCATGCCAGGGCCGATGCCTGCGCCTGCCGCCGCCTGTCCAGCAACGCAATTACTGGAGGTCACAAAGGGATAGGTGCCGTGGTCGATGTCGAGCAGCGTGCCTTGCGCGCCTTCAAAGAGCAAATTCTGTCCGGCTTGATTGGCGGCATACAGCGCGGCGGAAACATCGGAAACCAGAGGCTTGATGCGCTCGCCCTGTTGCAGGGCCAGATCGAGCGTTGCCTTGTAATCCACGGCGTTCGCATCCAGAAAACGGGTGAGCGCGAAATTGTGGTATTCCATGACTTCGGCCAGTTTTTCGGCAAACGTTTCGGGATGGAACAGGTCGTACACCCGAAGGCCGCGCCGCGCCACCTTGTCTTCGTAGGCGGGGCCGATGCCCTTGCCGGTGGTGCCGATTCTGCTCTTCGGGTCGCGCTTCGCCTCCCGCGCCTGATCGAGCACCGCATGATAGGGCAGAATCAGCGGACAACCGGAGCTGACCTTGAGGCGGCTCTGCACCTCGATGCCGCCCGCTTCCAGATTGTCGATTTCTTTCAGCAGATGGGCGATGTCCAGCACCACGCCATTGCCGATATAGCATTTGACGCCGGGACGGACGATGCCGGAAGGAACCAGATTGAGCTTGTATTCTGTCTGTTTGCCGTCATCCTGCGCCACCACCAGCGTGTGACCGGCGTTGTGTCCACCCTGAAAGCGCACCACGCCCTGGGCATTGTCGGTGAGCCAATCCACGATTTTACCCTTGCCTTCATCGCCCCATTGGGTGCCGACCACAACCACATTCTTGGCCATAACTTCAATCCTTTTCCGTTACCAATCCAGTTATAAATTTTCGTGAATATTGTCCGCCAGAACCCAACGCGCTTCCTGCCGGACAAGTCTGCGGTCGCAGCGCAGCCCTTCACCGTGGCTTTCGCCGGGCAGCCATTCGATGACGATTTCACCCCTTGCGCGCAGACGGGCGATTTCTGCCGCGAGTTCGGCGTCTTCGCCCGCATGGGGGGCAAGAATGCCGCCCGGAGCGGTCGGCTGTGGCAACAAACGGGCGAGTTCGCGTAAATCCAGAGAAAAGCCGGTGGCGGGACGCGCCCGACCAAAGCTTTTACCCACGCCATCGTAACGTCCGCCCAACGCCACCGCCGCCGGAAGACCGGGGGCGTAGGCGGCGAAAACAACGCCGTTGTGATAGTGATAACCGCGCAGGTCGGCGAGGTCGATGGAAACCGGCAAATCCGGTACGGCAGCGACGAGACGCGCGAGGGTCGTCAACGCCTGGTCGATTTCGGGCAACGGCGGCAACACGGCGCGCGCTTTTTCCAGCACGTCGAGGTCGCCGTAGAGCGTCGGCAAGGCCATCAGCGCCGCGCCATAGGGGGCGCTCCCGGCAGGTAATTGCGCGCAGAGCGCCGCCAGACCGGGCACATCCTTGCCCTGCAGCAGGCCAAACAGGATTTCTTCCGTTTCCGGCTCAATGCCGGCAGCGCGGGAAAGCGCGCGAAACAGCCCGACATGACCCAGATCCACGCGGCAGTCGGGCAGGTCAACGGTTTTCAGCACCACCGTCAGCAGGCGCAGGATTTCGATGTCGGCTTCCACGCCCGCATAACCGTAAAGTTCCGCGCCGATTTGCAGAGGTTCGCGGCTGGACAGCAGACTGGCGGGCCGGGCGTGCAGGGTGCTGCCGCAGTAGCAGAGCCGCGTCACGCCGACGCGGTTCAGCAAATGCGCGTCGATGCGGGCGACCTGCGGCGTCATGTCGGCGCGAATGCCCAGCGTGCGACCGGAAAGCTGGTCAGCCAGCTTGCAGGTGCGAAGCTGCAAATCCTGCCCCGCGCCGGTCAGGAGCGATTCCAGATATTCCAGCATGGGCGGAATCACCAGTTCGAATCCGCGCGTCAAAAACAAATCCAGAATTTTCCGGCGCAGACCTTCCAGATGCGCCGCCTCCTGCGGCAGGGCATCGGAAAGATGTTCGGGCAGCAACCAGTTCACTTGAACACCATCAGTAAAACAAGGCCAAGCAACATGCCGGTCAGCCCGATGAAACGAAGCTGCCCGTCGGAAAACCGGGTCAATCGCTGAAACATCTCGCGCCAGACCGCCGGGGCGATAAAGGGCAGGATGCCTTCGATAATCAGCATCAGCGCCACCGCCAACACAAGACTTTGCGTCATTTGGTGTTTTTCAGGTATTTGAAAAAGTCGGAATTCGGTTCCATCACCATCACGTCCTGCTTGCTCTTGAAAGTGTTGCGATAGGCTTCCAGACTGCGGTAGAAGGCGTAGAACTCCGGATTGGGCTTGAACGCTCTGGCGTAGATGGCGGCGGCTTCGGCATCGCCCTTACCCTTGATGATCTGGGCTTGCCTGTAGGCTTCGGCGACCGTCCGGGCGCTTTCCAGATCGGCGTCGGCGCGGGTTTTTTCCGCGTTTGCCGTACCGGTAGAACGCAATTCGTTGGCGAACTGCTTACGCTCGGATTCCATACGGGTATAAACGCTATTGGAAACTTCCGGCGGCAACTCCACCCGTTTCATGCGGACATCAAGCACCTCGACACCGATATTCTTGGCGTCCTTGCTCGCCTTGGCGCGCATCTCCTGCATGATTTTGTCGCGTTCGCCGGAAACCACCGCCTGCACGGTGCGCTTGCCGAATTCGGCGCGCAGCCCGTCATTGATGGTCTGGAACAGGCGGGTGGCGGCGCGCGATTCCTCGCCATTCACGGAAATGTAATACAGCCGGGGATCGACGATGCGCCACTTGACGTAGGAATCGACCAGCACATTCTTCTTTTCCGAAGTGATGACCAGTTCCGGTTCCTGGCTGTCCAGGGTCAGTATCCGCCGGTCAAAATAGCGGACATTCTGAATCAGGGGCACCTTGAAATGCAACCCCGGTTTATCGACCTGATACCTGACCTCGCCAAACTGGAGCACCAGCGCGTAATCACGCTGGTCAACCGTAAACGCGGACAGGTACAGACCAATCAACGCCACGACCAACAAAGTCACAATTGCTTGCAATCCGGTTTTCATCAACGAGTCTCCCGGTCACGCCCAAGTTCACGCGAGAACTTCGGGACGGAATTATCGGTTTGCGCCTGCACACTGCCCGAAGGCGCGGCAGCAACGCCCGGTGACGACAGGGGCGTATTGCCGGACTGTTCCTGGACAACAGCGCCGCCTCCGCCGACCTGCATCAATTTATCCAGCGGCAGGTAGAGCAGATTGCCCTGCCCCCTGGCGTCAATCATCACCTTGCTGGTGTTGGCGTACACCTGCTGCATGGTTTCCAGGTAGAGGCGCTGGCGAGTCACTTCCGGCGCTTTGCTGTATTCATTCAGGATTTGCGTGAACCGGTTGGCGTCGCCTTCGGCGGTGGCGATCATCTGCGCCTTGTAGGTTTCCGCTTCCGCCAGCAGACGCGCCGCCGTACCCTTCGCCCTGGGCACCACTTCATTCTGGTACGCCTTGCCGTCGTTTTCCGACTTCTCCTTGTCCTGCGCCGCCTTTACCGCGTCCGCGAATGCATCCTGCACCTGTTCCGGCGGCTGGGCGTTCTGGATATTCACCTTGTCAATCAGGATGCCCGTCTGGTAATCGTCGAGAATTTTCTGCATCAGTCGCTTGACCTTATCCGCCACCTCTGTCCGTCCGGTACTGATGACCGCATCAAAATTGGTCGTCCCGACAACTTCGCGCGCGACGCTTTCAGCCACCTGCTTGACGGCATCTTCCGGCATCCGGTTCTGGAACAGAAAAGCAACCGGGTCTTGCAGTTTGTATTGCACCGCGAACTGGATGTCGATGATGTTGCCGTCCTGGGTCAGCATCAGGGCTTCTTTTGGCACCTTGGAACCGCCTTGATAACCGATGGTCAGCTCACGCACGCCGGAGAGATTGACCACTTCGTGCGATTCGATCGGCCAGGGCAGACGCCATTGCAGGCCGGGGTCCGTCTGCCGGACATATTGCCCGAAACGCAGCACCAGTCCGCGCTGGGAAGCCTCTACGATATAAAAGCCGGAAGCGAGCCACAGGATGGCAAGCAAGGGAATGGCGATGACAAACGCCTTGCCAAACGCGCCTTCAAAATCGGGCGGTGGTGATCCGCCGTCGTTGTTGCCGCCGTCATTGTTGTTGCGGTTGCGATGATTCGCGGGGCGATTCGCGCCCTTGCCGCCCAACAGACCTTCCAGCCGCCGCTTGATGTCGTTCCAGAGTTCATCCAGATCGGGCGGCCCCTGATCGTTGGGGCGACGACCGCCGCCATTATTGTTACCGCCACCCTTGCCCCATTGGGGGTCGTTGATGGACATGAGCACACCTAAACCGGGAATAATCATGAAAGGGGTTCCGTCAGAAACTCAAGAAAGTTCAACAGGGGCGCTCACAGCTTCCGGCATCCACATCCGGCAGTCTGGCTCGCCCGGCAATTTACGCAAATTTTTCTTTTCCTGGGCGCATTCGCCCAGCGCCGCGCGCAGGAGGTCGATACCGACGCCGGTGCGCGCGCTCAACTTGACGCGGCGGATTCTACCATAGTCATCCCGTTCCACCGCCGGACTCACCCCCGTCAAATCCACCTTGTTCCAGACCAGAATTTGCGGCACATGCTCCGCGCCGATTTCGGCGAGCACCTTGTCGACTTCCGCAATCTGCTCGTCGCGCGCGGCGCTGGCGCTGTCGACGACATGCAATAGAATGTCCGCGTCCGCCGTCGCTTCCAGCGTCGCCTGAAAAGCCGCGATCAGGGAATGCGGCAATTCGCGGATAAAGCCCACGGTGTCGGAAACAATTACGCTGCCCGCGCGCTTCTCCGCGCCTTCCCCGCCTGCCAGCCAGATTTTGCGCGAAGTGGCGTCCAGCGTGGCGAACAACTGATTGGCGGCATAAACGTCGGCGTGCGCCAGGGCGTTGAACAGCGTGGATTTACCGGCATTGGTGTAACCCACCAGCGAAACGTTGAGCACATCGCCTTTCAGCCGCGCCTTCCTTTGCACCCCGCGCTGGCGGGAAAGCCGCGCCATGCGCTCCTTTAGCAGTTTGACCCGCTTGCCCAGCAGACGGCGGTCGGTTTCCAACTGGGTTTCGCCCGGCCCGCGCAGGCCAATGCCGCCGCGCTGACGTTCCAGGTGCGTCCAGCCACGCACCAGACGGGTAGAGATATATTCCAGTTGCGCCAGTTCGACCTGCAATTTACCTTCGGCGCTTTGCGCGCGCAGGGCGAAAATATCCAGAATCAGCCCCGTGCGGTCGACCACCCGACACTGCAATACCCGCTCCAGATTGCGCGCCTGCACGGGCGACAGGGCGTGATTGAAAATCACCAGTTCGGCCTCCGCCGCCGCCAGCGCGGCGGCGATTTCCTCAACCTTGCCCTTACCCGCGAAGGTGCGCGGATCGGGACTCTGGCGACGACCGGTAATCTCGGCGCAGACCACGCCGCCCGCCGATTCGGCCAGCAGCCGCACTTCTTCCAGACGTTCGGGCAGATCCCGTTCGCCGAAATCAAGCTGCACAAGAACAGCCCGCTCACCGGAAGCGGGACGCTCAAACATGGAGGGAAACGGGCGCGTTCAGGACGGTGCCCGTCGCGTCGGCAAAAAACTCAAAAATCGTG
Organism: Zoogloeaceae bacterium; assembly: GCA_031273565.1. GTDB lineage: Bacteria > Pseudomonadota > Gammaproteobacteria > Burkholderiales > Rhodocyclaceae > Azovibrio. The sequence continues at coordinate 6,081 of JAISRR010000027.1, forward strand.
ATGCCCTATTCTTCTTCAGCGTCGCCCTGCGCGTCCTGCTGGGTCAACGTCACCGGACGCGCCGGCACGACGGTAGAGATGGCGTGTTTGTAAACCATTTGCGTCACCGCGTTTTTCAGCAGCACCACATACTGGTCGAAAGATTCAATCTGACCTTGCAGTTTGATGCCGTTAACCAGATAGATGGAAACCGGAACGTGCTCCCGACGCAAAACGTTCAGGAACGGGTCTTGTAACAATTGCCCTTTATTACTCATGGTGTGAAACTCCGTGTTGTTGTTCTGTCAAAATTGTATATTTAACCCGATTCCGCGCACGGACGCCAGCGGGATTTTACATTGCCGCTTCCAGCGCGGGAAAGGATCAGTGCAATGTTTGGCGTATTACGCCAACAAACAGCGCGATTTGCCAAACCAGGCGCACCCTCCTCCATTTAATGCGTTCACCGCTGGTGTTTGCGACTTCGCCGCGACGATATGCATTATCAGATGTCAGGAATCAGAAAAAGCGGCGGCGGCGTTGTCCGGGAGCGCGGGGCGCTCGGCGCGCCCCCCGCCCTTCCGTCTTCCGTCTTCCGTCTTCCGTCTTCTGTCTGCCCCTGCCCTGCCCGATGATGTAAAATCGCGCCTTTTCCCGACGAAAAAATCGTCGCCGAAACGCTCCATTGCTCCCATTGTCACACCGAGAATCTTGTCATGAGCCAAAAATATTCCCTTTCCTACCGCGACGCCGGTGTAGACATTGACGCGGGTGACGCGCTCATCGACCGCATCCGGCCACTGGCGAAAAAGACCTTGCGCGAAGGCGTGCTGGGCGGCATCGGCGGCTTTGGCGCGTTGTTCGAAGTGCCGAAACGTTACCGGGAACCGGTGCTGGTCTCCGGCACCGATGGCGTCGGCACCAAGCTGAAACTCGCTTTCCAGTTGAATCGGCACGACACCGTCGGGCAGGATCTGGTGGCGATGAGCGTGAACGACATTCTGGTGCAAGGCGCGGAATCGCTGTTTTTTCTCGATTATTTCGCCTGCGGCAAGCTCGATGTGGCGACCGCCGCCAGCGTGGTGGGCGGCATCGCCAAAGGCTGCGAACTCGCCGGTTGCGCCCTGATCGGCGGCGAAACGGCGGAAATGCCCGGCATGTACCCGGATGGCGAATACGATCTCGCCGGTTTCGCCGTCGGGGTGGTGGAAAAATCCCGCATCATCGACGGTTCCCGTATTCGCCCCGGCGACGTGGTGCTGGGGCTGGCGTCTTCCGGCGCGCACTCCAACGGGTATTCACTGATACGCAGAATCATCGAACGCGCCCAGCCCGATCTGAACGCCCCGTTCGATGGCGGGCGCACGCTGGCCGATGTGGTGATGGCCCCGACCCGCATTTACGTTAAACCCGTGTTGGCGCTGCTGGAGAAGGTCGGCGTAAAAGGCATGGCGCACATCACCGGCGGCGGCCTGCTGGAAAACGTGCCGCGCGTGCTGCCGGAAAACACCGTGGCGACGCTGGAAAAAACGGCATGGTCGCGCCCCCGCCTGTTCGACTGGTTGCAGGCCGAAGGTCAGGTGGCGGAAGAAGAAATGCACCGGGTCTTCAATTGCGGCATCGGCATGGTCATCATCGTGGCGGAACAGGACGCCGAAACAGCGTTGTCTCTCTTGCAACAAGCGGGTGAAACAGCCAGGCGGATTGGTCGCATCATGGCGCGGCAGGGCAATGAAGCGCAGACGCGGGTGGCGTAAAGGCTGGCGTATCGCGGGACTGACGGCGCTTTGCATCGCCCTGTCCGCCTGCGTGGACACGCCAACCGTTCCATCTGATCCCCCCTCGGCGGCACACACTCCGCCGGTAGAAACCGGAACGCTGCCCACGCCCCCCGAAGAAACGCTTGAACCCGCAGAACCCCCCGCCGTTGTGGAAGCCGCTCCAGAAGTCGTGGGCGCCATCATTCACGGCAAGGCGAGTTTTTACGGCAAACCCGGCAGCGACAAATTTCACGGTCGCCGCACGGCAAACGGCGAACGCTTCGACCGTCGCGCCTTCACCGCCGCCAGCAACCGTTTTCCGCTGGGCAGTTGGGTGGCGGTACGGCGCACGGACAAGCCCGCGTGCGTGCTGGTCTGGGTCAATGACCGGATGCACGCCCGCCATAAAGTCCGCATCATCGACCTTTCCTATGCCGCCGCCAAAGCGCTGGGTTCCATTCGCATCGGCGTGGTCAACGTGGAAGCCCGCCAACTGCACGGCGCGAAGGACGAAAAACCAACCGACTGCCAGCAGGCGTTCGACCCTGAAACGCCAGTGCCGTGAGCGGCAAGGCGCAAGCCGCTCCCTGAAACCCGCCCCAATCCGCATGCTCCGGCTGAAGCCCGTCCACCGGATTTCTGGACAAATGCGGAGAATGCGAACCATAATCTCCGCATGAACAGCGGTGAATATACCTATATCTGGCAAGCTGGCGATTGGCCTCGCTGGCGCTTTAACCTGAACGCACTGGCGCTGCCCATGGCGGAAGTCAGTCGCGCCCAGGGCATGTTGATGGGACGGTTGTCCGACATGGGGATGGCGCTGCGCGATCAGGCGAGTTTGCTCGCGCTGACGGAAGATGTCGTCAAAACCAGCGAAATCGAGGGGGAACAGCTCAATGTTGAATCCGTGCGTTCATCCATTGCCCGCCGTCTGGGCGTAGACATCGGCGCGTTGGCTCCGGTGGATCGCCATGTCGAAGGCGTGGTGGAAATGGTGCTGGACGCTACTGCCAACTGCCATGCCCCTGTAACGCGGGAACGCCTGTTTGGCTGGCACGCCGCGCTGTTTCCGACGGGCTACTCAGGGCTGTCAAAAATCAATGTCGGCGTCTGGCGCGACGATACCAACGGCCCGATGCGGGTGGTGTCCGGCCCTGTTGGACGCGAACGCACGCACTATGAAGCGCCGCCCGCGCATCGACTGGAAAAAGAAATTCGTCTGTTTCTTGACTGGCTCAATACCGCCACGCCCGAACCGCCGCTGATAAAAGCGGGGTTGAGCCACCTCTGGCTGGTCACCCTGCACCCATTCGATGACGGCAATGGTCGTATCTCCCGCGCCATCGGCGATTTGTTGCTGGCGCGCGCCGATGGCAGCCCGCAGCGTTTTTACAGTCTGTCGGCGCAAATCCAGCGGAATCGCAAAACGTATTACGACATTCTGGAACAAACCCAAAAGGGGTCGCTGGATGTGACCCAGTGGTTGATCTGGTTTCTGGATACGCTGCATCGCGCCGTCGATCAGGCAGAACACACGTTGAATGACGTGCTGGCGAAAGCGCGTTTCTGGCGACACTGGGCAAGCACGCCGCTGAATGCGCGGCAAGTGAAACTGCTCAACCGCCTGCTCGATGGCTTCAAAGGGCGGCTGACCAGCAGCAAGTGGGCCGTGATCGCCAAATGTTCGCCGGACACGGCGCTGCGTGACATTACTGATCTGCTGGTGCACGGGGTATTGCGAAAATCGGATGCGAGGGGACGTAGCACGAGTTACGAGTTGAACGACATTTGAGGATGAGTCGCCAATTGATGCGCGACATACAAAAACCAGAGCAACAGGGCGGCAGCGGCGATGCGCTGGGCGATGCCGGGAAGGATAATTTCGTCGCCCGCCGCCACCGCGCCACACATAACCAGACCCAGCCCCCAGGAAAACGCATAACCGCCCGCTCCCGAAAAAGCGGCGATGGCGCGGGGCAACAAATACAGGGCGAGGCCGCAGGCCATGAAGGCGCAGGCGACGAACGCAACATGCGCCTGCGCGGAAACGGCAAGGGTGACAACCCCGGCGGCGAGAAACAAAACGGCGGCAAGACCCAATAAAATCCCCGGCAATCTGGATAAAAAACGCGGCCCCGCGTTCGCGTGGAGATTTAAGGCTGTCGCGGCGGCAGCGAGACCCAACCCGACAAAAGCCAGCAGCATCCACGCGCCATAGGGCAGCAGGGCGAGTTCGCTCATGAACTGCGTCCGTGGGTCATACCCCGGCGTTACCCCGTGCAAGGCGAGCACAACCAGCAAAAAAACGGCGACGCCAAAACCCGTCGCCACGGCAAGCCGGCGCGGGTTCAGGATGCGGCGGGTTTTGGCAGGAAGGGATTCTTTTTGCATCGGCGCGTCTTTCTCAGGCGGCGGAAAATTCCTTGAACGCCGCCAGCGCCTCAGCCGACCACATCATGGAAGGGCCACCGCCCATGAGGATGGCGACACCCAGCGTTTCCGTAACTTCCGCGTCCGTCGCGCCCAGTTTTGCCAGCGCCTGGGCGTGGAATCCCACGCAACCCTCGCAACGCGCCGCCACGCTGACGGCAAGCGCAATCAATTCCTTGGTCCTGGCGTCCAGCACGCCCGGCGCAACGGCAGTCTGATGCAGGGTGTTGAACTCTGTCACCACATCCGGCAGTGCGGTACGCAAGGCTTTCAACTTGCCACCGAGTTCCTTGGTGACATTCTGGTATTTTGTATTTTTGGACATGAATCTTTCCTTTCGTGTGAGTTGTGAGCGCATTTTACCCTCGCGCCCGTGCTTGTCGCACGCAGATTGGCGGTTCAAACAGCGCCATCGCATGAATGTCAAAGACATGTATTTATAGCGGCTTTGGAGTGCGGGGGCTTGCCCCCGCTTTGGGGAGAGGAGAAAAGCGGCAGTTCAGCGCGAAATAACGCCTGAACATGCTGAACCATCCCCCTCTTCCGCGCTTTTACGTAAATTCGCAGGGCACCTACTCCCACAAGGGGGAGAAGGGCTGCGGGGTTCGACGAAGCGTAAGCGACGGCAAAATCAGCGCCGCACATGCCCGATGCTGATAAAAACATTCATGCGATTGTCCTGCTTTTGCACCCTCACATGCCGCGCCTGAACATGGTATAAAGCAGAGCATCAAAAGACAGACCAACAAGCATGATGAACGAACCTTCTTTCAAGGCGCTGCTCCCTTCGATTGGTTTTACCGCCGACGCCACCGGCAATATTTTCTCCAAACGGTTCAGTGATGTAGCGGGCAGTTTGTTTGCGTGTGAACTGCGCGCCGATTTTGTCAAAAAGGAACTTGTCTACCCCGAAGACAGCGGCTTGAAAGTCAACGAACGCCAGACCTGCAATTTCTCCGCCCCGGAAAACTTTGTCGTGTTTGAATGCGTCCATCGCCTTCTCGAAAAAGGCTACCAGCCCGCACACATCGAACTTGAACACCGCGTCGAAGTCGGTCACGGCGCCAGCGGCGGACGCCTCGACATCTGGGTCAAAGACAACGCCGGAAAATCCCTGCTCATCATCGAATGCAAGACCGCTGGCGCGGAGTTCAACACCGCCTGGAAAGCCACGCAAAACGACGGCGACCAGCTTTTCAGCTACGCCAACGCCCTCGACAGCCAAACGCCCTTCGTCGCCCTCTACGCCTCGGATTGGAACGGCGCGGAAGTCGTCGCCGATTACCGCCTCATTTCCCTGCGCGACAACACGGAGTTTCTGAAAACGCTCTCCGGGGACGCCCCCAGTTTCGCCGCCGCTGCCACCGTGAAAGACCGTTTCCGCGCATGGAAAGAGACCTACCAGCAGGACTACACCACGCGCGGTCTGTTCGAGCCGGACATCGCCGCCTACACCATCGGCAAAACCAAGTATTCCGTCGCCGACCTCAAAACCGTGGACGGCTCCGAAATTCAGGGCAAATACCACGAATTCGCCACCATTCTGCGCCAGCACAACGTCGCCAGCCACGAAAACGCCTTTGACAAATTGGTGAACCTCTTCCTCGCCAAAATCGTGGACGAAACCCAAAACCCCGACGAACTGAAATTTTACTGGAAAGGCGCTGCCTATGACGACGTGTTCAGCCTCACCGACCGCCTCCAAAAACTCTACAAAAACGGCATGAAGGAATTTCTGGGCGAGGACGTCACCTATATTGACAACAACGACATCGAAAAAGCCTTCCGCCTCTTCAAGAAAGACGCCACCAAACGGGTCATTCTCGATTATTTCCGCGAACTGAAATATTTCACCAACAATGATTTTGCCTTCATTGACGTCCACAACGAAAAACTCTTTCACCAAAACGCCGCCGTCCTCCTGGAAATCGTCCGTATGTTGCAAGACATCCGCCTACAAACATCGGAGCAAAACCAGTTCCTCGGCGACCTCTTCGAGGGCTTCCTCGACCGTGGCGTAAAGCAAAGCGAAGGTCAGTTTTTCACGCCCACACCCATCGTTCGCTTCCTCATTTCCGCCCTGCCGCTCGAAAACATCATCGCCCGCTCCCCCACACCGCCCCGCGTCATCGACTACGCCTGCGGTGCCGGACACTTTCTCAACGAATACTGCCACCAGATTTTCCCCTTCGTCCGCAAAACCGCGCCCAAAAACGAAGACAACGTGGAACTCATCACCCCCGACCTCTTCAAACCCTACTACGCCGCCGTCACCGGCATCGAAAAAGAATACCGCCTCTCCAAAGTTTCAAAAGTCTCCGCCTCCATGTATGGGCAGGGCGGCATCCGCATCATCTACGCCGACGCCCTCGCCGCGCACCCCAACGTGCAAGATGGCACCTTTGACGTGCTCGTCGCCAACCCGCCCTACAGCGTCAAAGGCTTCCTCGAAACCCTCACCGAAGCCGACCGCGCCCGTTACGACCTCTTCTCCGCCTCCGCCGACCTCGCCAAAAACAACGCCATCGAAACCTTCTTTGTCGAACGCGCCAAACAACTCCTTGCCCCCGGCGGTGTCGCCGCGCTCATCCTGCCCTCTTCCATCCTCAGCAACACCGGCATCTACACGGCGATGCGGGAAATCCTCCTCAAATACTTTGATATTGTTGCCATCGCCGAATTCGGCAGCGGCACCTTCGGCAAAACCGGCACCAACACTGCCACCCTTTTTCTGCGCCGCAAAGCCACAAAACCCGACCTTGCCGAACACTACCAAAACCGCGTTGAAGCATGGTTTGAAGGCGATTTTTCCGTGGATGGCGAATTTGAGGATACCCAACTGCTCGCTGCTTATTGCGCGAAAACCAATCTCCCCCTGGACGACTACAAAACCCTGCTTGACGGCTCACCCTCGGCGGCACTGCTCGGCACCGAAATTTTCAAGGAATACCGCAAAACCTTCGACGCTTCCACCGAGGCGAAAAACATCCAGAAAAAGAAACTCACTGCCAAATACACGGCGGCAAACCGCACCGCCGAACTTGAAAAAGCGCATCTCGCATATCTCCGCGAAATCGAAGGCGAAAAACTCTATTATTACCTGCTCGCCGCCGACAACCCGCTGCCCGTCGTGCTGATTAAAAGCCCCGCCGACAACAAGACCATAAAAACCTTCCTCGGCTACGAGTGGAGTTCCCGCAAAGGCAACGAAGGCATCAAATACATCGTGGGGGGTGCCTCCAGCGCCCCAAAACGGGAAGAAGAGGATTCCGACGACGAGGAACTGCTTGTCATCAACAAAGGCGTCTCCCAAATCAGGACACCGCTCTTCAACCCCGCCGATCTTGCGGATGCAGAGAAAATCAATTCTGTTATTCGTGCCGCGTTTAATGGCGAAACACCGCCTATCCCGGATTCATTATCAGCATTCGTCACCCGCGCCGCCTTGGTTGACATGCTCGATTTCACCCGCCCCGCCTTCGACAAGGCTTTTAAGACAACGGCACCGACAAGCAATTCAATCAACCTATTGAAAAACAAAAATTTGACAATTTTCAGTCTATCCAATGAAACTGAATTTGATATTTCAATTGGTCAGCGTGTTGTTGAAACTGAATTAGAATCTGATGGGAGAGTTCCTGTTTACAGCGCCAATGTCTTTGAACCAGTCGGACATTTTAGCAAATTACTGCTGACTGATTTTTCTGCTCCCTCTGTATTATGGGGGATTGATGGCGATTGGATGGTGAACTTTATCCCGGCAGGACAACCATTTTATCCAACCGACCATTGCGGTGTTCTGCGTGTGAGAACAGATAAAATCAATCCGTATTATCTCGCGTATGCGTTGGAAATTGAAGGGAAAAACCAGCGTTTCTCGCGGACGCTTCGCGCATCAACTGGCAGAATCAAAAGCATCAGATTGGGATTCCCATCCAAGCTGGAACAAGACCGCATTGTTTCCGAATGCGAAGCCGTTGACGCGGAATGCGAAACCGCCCGCCAAACCATAGAAGAAGCCAAAGCCAAAATCGCGGAATTCATTGCAAAGCAAAAAGCGGCAAACCAACTTTCGCTTGCACAAATAGGGAACTTCGTCAGCGAACGAACTGACGCTGTAGAACTAACGGCTCAAAATTATGTTGGTGTAGATAATATTTTGCCCGACACACAAGGAAAACGCGATTCAGACTTTGTGCCATCCGGAGGCACTGCGACGCAATATCAGCCCAAGGACATTTTGCTTTCAAACATCCGTCCATATCTGAAAAAAATCTGGTTCGCTGACTGTGACGGCGGAAGTTCAAACGATGTTTTGGTTTTCCGGGTTTCCACGGAAACGGCTTTGCCTGAGTTTGTTTTCCAAGTATTAAAACAAGATGCCTTCTTTGATTATGAAATGCAAACGGTGAAAGGCATGAAAATGCCACGCGGCGACAAAAAACACATTTTATCATACAAAATCCCCGTTCCGCCCCTCGCCGAGCAAACCCGCATCGTCGCCGAGATAGAGCAACACGAAACCACCATAACCGCCGCCCGAGCCCACCTCGCCGCCGCCCCCGCCCACAAACGCGCCATCCTCGAAAAATGGCTTTAACTATAGATAAAGGAATACATATGAAATCAAGCGCAATAGGCCAATTATACGGATATGCTCTTCAATTCCCAAGAGCCTTGCTTCGCCTCCTTGAAGCAGGGGATGGTGCCAAAGTAATGATTGAAGAATTAGGGGATGTTGCCGTGTGTGAGTCCGATGGAAGTATTACATCAGAAGAGGATAAATCATCTTTGGTAGGTAATGCCTTGACGGATCTATCGACAAACCTTTGGAAAACATTCAACAATTGGATTGATGCAATAAACGCGGGTGAATTAGTGGCAGATAGAGATAGGTTTATTCTTTATACCAACCATATCGTCAGTGAAAATTCTTTAGTAAAAGAGTTTAGCCATTCCACAGAAACTACAGTGGATAAAACCATAGAAAAAGCACAAAAAGTCTTGGATAGAATTAACGAAACTCACGCACTTCATCAATACAAAGACAAAATACTCAAACAGAATATAACAATCTTTAGAACCATGTTGCCAAGATTTGAATTGGTGGAAGATCGAAAAGCCGACGATGTTTATCCGGCTATTCGGCATTTCTTAGAATCAATGATGCTGGTTCCGGATGGAGATGTCAAATGGGTGCTTGATGAAATTACTGGTTGGTTGCAAAACACGATAATGCAGCGTGTGGCGACTCAGCAATGTGCGTGTGTCTCGCGTGCTGAATTTGTAATTCATGTGCAACCGATTCTCGGTAGAGTGCGTCGCGGAGAACTGATAGATTATGCCGTTTCTCGTATTCCAAATCATGACGAGTTATCACGGCGAGCGGGGGAACATCCTGTGTATGTCAGGCAATTGAGACAAATAAAATTAGGAGATGAACAAATCTTAAACGCGGTTTCTGATTATTTTCGAGCCGACACAAACCGATTAGAATGGATAGACAAGGGGCTTTTGTCAGAAAGCGACATGCTGGACTTCGAGAACAAATTACTATCATTTCATGGTAACGAGAGAAGTAACATTGAGTTAACTGAATCATCCCGTACCGAAGAAATTCGCGGACAATTATTGCTCAATCGGTGCCAGCAACGCCAGCAAACAATATCCGGTCAAGAACCGCCAGATAGAACAGTGCAGGGTTCCTATCATGTATTATCCGATGAAAGACGCCTTGGCTGGCATCCTCATTGGGAAGACGCATTCAAAACTCAAATAGAAGGAGGCGATAATGGGGAGGCTCGTTGAAGAGGTTCGGGAATGGAATACGCCCGTTGTCGGTGCTTATTTGCTCTGGCGTTTTACGAATGCTTATAGGGCAAACCATCCGACGGGAGACGCGCCTGTCGTCCTATTGCACTTCATCGCATTCTCAATGCTTACAAACAGCGATTACTCCAATGAAGTATCTGGAAAACGTCCGAATTTGGCGTCATATACCCGATCTTTTGAAGAGGACAAAAAGAGTGATATCTTGGCCTTCCTATTGCAACGGATAATTCAGCAACGGGAAGCGACAATGCGGGCAATTGACATTGCTGTTGCAACTGGATTGTTGGCATGGGATGTTGAAAACGCAAAACTACATCCCCTTCATAAATTTACAAACAAAAAAGGAACCGCATCAATGGGAATTGATGTTCAGCCACTGGGTTCAAAAGCGGAAACCATTGGGAAATGGTTTTCAGAACTTGATATCCCAACCATCGCATCACTTTTAGGAGTCGTCTTATGAAATTCCAAATCGAAAAACTCATCATCTGGCCAAAAAACTCGGCTCTTTCGCCGCGCACGATTCCCTTCCACTTGGGGAAGGTTAATGTGATTACCGGCCAATCGCGAACAGGGAAGACTGCAATTATTCCTATCATTGACTACTGTCTTGGTTCGGATTCTTGTGCAATTCCCATTGGTGTCATTCGAGACACTGCCGCTTGGTATGGAATCGTCATTGCCACCGACACAGAGCGCGTTTTGCTTGCACGAAAGGTTCCGGTCGAAAACAGTGGAACGACTGAATTTTTTCATAGCAGAGGCAATACAATAGAAATACCAAATAGTATTGATAAAGCCAATCAAAACACCGATGGGGTTAAGAAGTTATTAAATACACTCTGTGCCGTGCCTTATGTCCAGAGAGATGAGGCTGAAACTGGCTGGAACAAAAGTTTGAGCTTCCGAGACTTGACGCATCTTGTTTTTCAAAGCCAAGAAATCATTGCCAACCAAAGTATTTTATTTTACAAAACGCATCAACCGGAGCACAAGGAAAAGCTCAAAGTTTGGATGCCTTTTATTTTGGGTGCCGAAACGGCAAACATGATTCTTGCTTCTCGTGAGTTAAGGGAAGCCGAGTCTGAATTAAAAAGGAAACAAAGAGAACAGGAAAAAATCGAAACTTTTTCCAATGAATGGTTGCAGGATATTAAGGGGAAATTGGCAGTTGCTAAAGAATATGGATTATACGCTGGAGATATTTCTGAAAAAATAGATAGGGGAGAAGCCTTGAGGATTTCCCGTATCATTCTTGCGGAACGCCCGGAACTGCCCAAGACAACCGTTGAGACACTTACACAGGCACAAAGTGAAATAGCAAAGGTGCAAGAACGTGAAGCTGAATTATCTGAAAAAATTGCAATCATTAGAAAACGGCAAAAAGACATGGATGCGCTTTGGGAAAATCTTTCCGGTTTTCAAAATGGGATAAAACGAAAAATCTCCCGACTCGGAATTTCTGAATGGTTGCGACAAAACCGCAAAGCGGCAAACCAATGTCCTATTTGCGGCGGTCGAGATCATCCTGATGCCAATAGCGAAATCGAAAAAATCTGCTCCGCATTGCAGCGCTATGAGCAAAACGGAGTGTTTTCTTTGGATTTACCGCCCGCAGTCCAACGGGAAAAAGATGAACTTGGGAAAGCTCTTCGCGAAACGACTGAAGAACTTCAACACCTACGTTCCCGCTTTGATGTTTTGAGGGCACAGGATACTGAGGCCGCAAAATATCAACAACAAATCAATGATATGTTTATCTTCTGGGGCACTCTAAAGACGACGGTGAGTCTTATTGAACGACTTGCGGATGACGGAGATTTGACAACTTTGATTCGAGACCTCAAAGAACGTTGCGAAAGATTGAGGAAAATAGTCAATGCATCTAATGTAAAACAGCGTCTTGATCGGGCATTGCAGGAGATTAACATTGCGACTCTAAATCGGTTAAAGACGCTGGATGTTGATTCTGATTATCAGGAAGTTCCGCCAAGATTTTCAGAAAAAGAATTAGGGATCCAAATTTTGGATAAAGATGGTTCGTGGCATTGGTTAACGGAAGTGGGTAGCGCGTCTAATTGGGTCTCATTCCATATCGCGCTGACTTGTGCGCTTCAGGAATTTTTTGTAGCACAAACAATACCAACCTCATCCGTGCCGTCGTTCATGGTCTATGATCAACCAAGCCAAGTCTATTTTCCTAAAACACGAATCAAAACTCTACCGAATGAAGATGTGCCGTCCGCAGGTGAAACCGCCCTAGTTTCTCCATCTGAAGGTGTCTCTACAGAGCATATCACGCATGAAGATGCTCCAGACGAAGATCCTAAATATGACGATGAAGACATTGGGGCGGTAAAGAAAATATTTCAAACAATTGCAACGTCTGTCGGTGAATCAAAAGGGGCTTGGCAAGCCATCGTTCTTGATCATGCAGGAAAGGATATTTACGGCGGTATTAAAGATGTAGTTGAGGTAGAAGAATGGCGTGATGGAAAAAAATTAATACCAGAAGAATGGTATAAATAAAACATATATAATCCTCCAACAGGAAAACAGTCCATGCTCCTCTCATCTAACCGCATTAAATACAAACCCATCACTCGCGACGATCTCGAACCGGAAGCCGTCGCGTTCCTCAATTCCGGTGGCGGCGATATGTTTATTGGCATTTATAACGATGGCGTTGAACCCACTTTTCGACAAATGAATCCACGATGAACGATAACAACGGTCAAGCTCCACAAAACAGCCAGTTTCTCCTATATCAGGACGACAACGGCGTGATCAATGTCAGCGTCCGCTTCGACGGCGCCGACATTTGGCTTGCACAACAGCAAATCGCGCTCTTGTTCGACACAACACAACAGAATGTTAGCCAGCATATTAACGCTATCCTTGAGGAAGGCGAATTGCTCCGTGAGGCAACTCACAAGGATTTCTTGTTAGTTCGACAAGAGGGCAAGCGTTCCGTCCAGCGCCAAATTGAACACTACAACCTCGATATGATTATCGCCGTCGGTTATCGCGTGAAATCGCAAGTGGCAACGCGCTTTCGCCAGTGGGCGACACAACGCCTGCATGAATACATCCAAAAAGGGTTTATACTTGATGACGAACGATTGAAGGGCAATGGTAACCGCTATTTCCGGGAATTGCTTCAGCGCATCCGCGATATCCGTTCCAGCGAGCGCAATTTGTATCAGCAAGTGACAGATATTTATGCGACAGCCATTGACTATGAACCTCGCGCTGACTTGACACGGCAATTCTTCGCAACCGTGCAAAACAAGATGCACTACGCAGCGCACCAGCACACGGCGGCAGAAATCATATACAAACGGGTCGATGCGAACAAACCAATGCTTGGGATGAGTAATTTCAAGGGGCAGTATATTACGCAGGATGATGTTAAGATTGCGAAAAATTATCTTTCGGAGAAGGAATTGCAGATTCTCAATCTGTTAGTGTCTCAATATCTCGATTATGCGGAATTGCAGGCAATTGAGCAAAAAACAATGACGATGCAACAGTGGATAGCCAAACTTGACAGCATTTTGGAAGTAGGGAACCGCCCATTATTAGAAGATGCCGGAAAGATTTCCCACAAGCAAGCCATTGAAAAGGCGGCGAGAGAATTTGAGGAATATCGTCATAGGGAAATGCTTCAATACGAAAGCGATTTCGACCGTGCCGTTCGAGAATTAAACCAAAAGGCAAAAGACGATTCCAACCAAAGGAAAAACCATGAATGATAACAACGAAACCCGATTTCTGTTTTTCCAGACCGATGACGGCGCGGTGCATGTCAATGTCCGCCTCGAAGGTGAAACCGTGTGGCTGACGCAGGCGGCGATGGGTAATCTTTTTGATGTCGCTCCGCAGAATATCACCATGCACTTGCAGAATGTCTACGCCGAAGGCGAGTTGTCCGCAGACGCAACTTGTAAGGATTTCTTACGAGTTCAAACCGAAGGCGGGCGGCAAGTGTCACGTCGTTTGAAGCATTACAACCTTGATGCCATTATTGCGGTCGGCTACCGCGTAAACTCCAAACGCGCCACGCAGTTCCGCATCTGGGCGACCTCTGTTCTCAAAGAGTACATCATCAAAGGCTTTGCCTTGAATGATGAGCGGATGAAAACCGGGCGCAACATGACTTATTTCGACGAGTTGCAAGCCCGCATTCGGGAAATCCGACTTTCGGAACGGGTCTTCTATCAGAAAATAAAGGACATTTACACCACCAGCGTTGACTACGACCCAAGCGCCGAGAAAACACTTCTCTTTTTCAAGATCGTTCAAAACAAACTGCTTTGGGCCATCAGTCGACAAACGGCGGCGGAACTTGTGGCGCGACGAGCCAATGCCGCCTTACCGTTCATGGGCATGCAGTCCTGCGACAAGAAACCCCAGCGACGCATCACGCAGCACGAAGCCGTCACCGCCAAAAATTATCTGACCGAAGACGAAATGAAGGCATTGGGGCTTCTGGTGGAACAATACCTCGCGTTTGCCGAAGCCCAGGCGCAACAGCATATCGCCATGACCATGAACGATTGGATAGCAAAACTCGACGGTATTCTCGCCTTGAACGGACGCGAGTTGTTGACCCACGCCGGAAGCGTCAGCCATGCGCTTGCCGAGGAAATCAGTGCCAAACAACTCGCCCAATTCCACCAACGCCTGCGAGAAGAAGAACACCTTGCCAGTTTGGAGGAGTTGGAAAAAGACATTGAAAAAACAAAGAAAAAGGGAGACGAGTAAAAGGATGCCCCCTCAACCAACCGCATTGAATACAAACGCGACCCACGCGGCACCCTCGAACAGAAAGCCGTCGCGTTCCTCAATTCCGGCGGCGGTGACAGTGGACGAAAATTGGGGAAAAACCACTTTTTCCCCGGCGATACGAATGCCGTTCGTTCGTTCATGTCGGCGCAGCACGAACATCTGTCGTGGCAACCGCCCTGGTCGCCCGTCGCCTTGCGCGGGAAGCGGTCGTCCCCGCCGTGCTGTCGTTGATCCCGACCGGCAAGCAATATACCTGTTAGAATTGCGACCTTTATTTTGTCGCCCGCCCATGCGCCAGTTGCTTCTCGACCTGCTGCCAGAAACGCCGCCTTCCCGGGATAATTTCGTGCCGGGCGCCAATGGCGAGACGCTGGTCGCCCTGTCGACCTGGCTCACGGATGATGATACGCGGCGCACCAGCGGTTTTTTGCTCTGGGGCGACGCGGGTTCCGGCAAGAGCCATTTGCTGAAAGCCAGCGCTCTGCCTTATTGCGACGCCCGCCTCAACCCGTCGCTGGCGGATTGCAATGAAGAGGCTACCCCTCTCGCGGTCGACCACGTCGAAGCCCTGAATGCCGATGGTCAGATTGCACTGTTCAATGCCTTCAACCGGATTCAAGCCAAAAAAGGGCGTTTGCTTTGCGCCGCCGCCGATGCGCCCGCGCATCTGAACTTGCGCGAAGATTTGCGTACCCGTCTGGGGTACGGTCTCATTTACCGGCTGCTGCCGCTTTCCGACGCGGAAAAATCGGCGGCGCTGGCGGAACAGGCGCAAAAGCGGGCGATGCGTTTTCCCCGCGAGGCGCGGGATTACCTGCTGGCGCACGCTTCCCGCGACATGCGTACCCTTTCGGCGCTGGTGGCGGCGCTGGATCGCTATTCGCTGGAACAAAAACGCCCCATTACCCTGCCCCTCCTGCGCGAAGTGCTGGCGGACGCTACTCTGGAATGTGAATACTGATGCAGCTTGCACTCTTCGACCTGGACAATACCCTGCTTTCCGGCGACTCTGATTTTGCCTGGGCGGAATTCCTGATTCAAAAAGGCGTGCTGGACAAAACCACGCAGGAAGCCAGAAACCGCGAGTTTCTCGCCGCCTATCAGGACGGCACGCTGAATATCGACGAATTCCTCGCCTTCCAGTTAAAGCCGCTGGCGGCGCATCCCCGCGCCACGCTGGAAGCCTGGCACGCTGAATTCATGACCGCCAGAATTTACCCCATGATGGGCAAGGTCGCCCGCGCAAAAGTGCGCGCGCATCGGGAAGCGGGGCATCTTTGCGCGTTGGTAACGGCGACCAACAGTTTCGTCACCGGCCCCATTGCCCGCGCCTTCGGCATCGAACATCTGATCGCCACCGTGCCTGCCTGTGAAAACGGCGCCTTTACCGGGCAGGTGCGCGGCGAACCTGCCTTCCGCGCGGGCAAGGTCATCCGGGTAGAATCCTGGCTGGAATCGCTGGGACTGTACTGGAGCAGTTTTGCCGATGCCTGGTTTTACAGCGATTCCCACAACGACCTGCCATTGCTGGAAAAAGTCAGCCATCCCGTCGCCGCCAATCCCGACGAGCGCCTTGCCCGACTGGCAAGCGAACGTGGCTGGGAAATCATCCGTCTATGCTAGGATCATCCCGCATGCTTCCTCATCTCATTTCATTCACTCGCAATGCTGCGTAAATTCATCAACCGGGTTTTAACGCTCGGCAAAGTCAATCCGGTCGCGCTCGGCGAACCCGCCATCATCCCCGTGGAGCGTCATGGCGTCCATCGCGAAAGCATCAGTTCGGGCAGCCGCCGCGTCTGCGAAGCCCTGCGCGAGCGCGGTTACAAGGCTTACGTGGTCGGCGGCGCGGTGCGCGACCTGCTCGTTGGCGCGCAACCCAAGGATTTCGATGTCGCCACCAACGCCACGCCGGAGGAAGTGCGGCGTTGCCTGCGCCGCTCCCGCCTGATCGGACGCCGTTTCCAGATTGTGCATGCCTACATGGGCGCGGAAGTCGTCGAGATCACCACCTTTCGCGGCGCGCTGGGTAATGACGCCAAGACCGACGAACATGGCCGGGTGCTGCGCGATAACGTCTTCGGCAGTCAGGCCGAAGACGCCGCCCGCCGCGATTTCACGGTCAACGCCCTGTATTTTGACCCCGAAACAGAGCAGATTCTTGATTACCATCATGGCGTCGCCGACCTGCAACAAAAAACCCTGCGGATGATCGGCAACCCCAAAACGCGCTACCGCGAAGACCCGGTACGCATGTTGCGTGCCGTGCGACTGGCCGCCAAACTGGGACTCTCCATTGACCCGGCGGCGCGGCGTCCGATCCGGGAGATGGCGACCCTGCTGGAAAACGTGCCCGCCGCCCGCCTGTTTGACGAAATGCTGAAACTCTTTACCAGCGGTCATGCCGTCAAATGCCTGCAACAACTGCGTGCCGAAGGGCTGCATCACGGCACCCTGCCGCTGCTGGATGTCATCCTGCGCGAACCGCAGGGGGAAAAATTTGTCATGCTGGCGCTCGCCAACACCGACCAGCGCATCCGCCAGGGCAAAACCTCATCCCCCAGCTTCCTCTTCGCCGCCCTGCTCTGGCATGAAGTCACCACCTGCTGGCGGGGTATCCAGAGCGAGGGCGAACCCCCTGTCCCCGCGCTGCATCAGGCCATGAACGAAGTGCTGAAAGCGCAGGGCGAAAAACTCGCCATCACCCGTCGCATCGCCAGCGATGTCAAGGAAATCTGGGCCTTGCAGCCGCGTTTCGAGCAACGCGCGGGCAGGCGGCCTTACGGCGTGCTGGAACACCCGCGTTTTCGCGCCGCTTACGATTTTCTCCGTCTGCGCGCCGACGCGGGCGAAATCGACATCGCGCTGGGCGAATGGTGGCTGGACTTCCAGAACGCCGACGGCGAAGCCCGCGCGCAAATGCTGCTGCCTGCCGAAGGCGTGAAGAAAAAACGCCGTCGGCGACGGAAAAAATCCACCACCGCCGCCGAGGAAACGGCAGACGCAACGGCGCGCGACGCATCGGAACCGCCCTCAGAACAAGAACATGAATGACGCCCCCATCCTGGCCTACATTGCGCTGGGGGCCAATCTGGGCGAACCGCAGGCGATGGTGCAAAACGCCATCATCGCGCTGGACGCGCTGCCGCGCACCCGGCTCATCCGCGCCTCATCGCTCTACCGCACCGCGCCCGTCGGTCTGAAAATGCAGCCGGATTTCATCAACGCCGTCGCCGCCATCGCTACGACGCTCGCGCCGCAGGATTTGCTCCTTGCCCTGCAAAATCAGGAAGCCGCGCAAGGCCGCGTGCGCAGCATCCCCAACGCGCCGCGCACCCTTGACCTCGACCTGTTGCTCTACGGTGACTGTGTGATGAATACCCCCACCCTCACCCTGCCGCACCCCCGCATGCACCTGCGCGCCTTCGTCCTCTCCCCCCTCGCCGAAATCGCGCCTGCTGACCTGCCAATCCCCAACCGGGGCAGCCTCGCCGCGTGGCGCCCGGCGGTGGCGAATCAGCGGGTTTTGCGCCTGACGACCTGAAGGACGCAGATGTGTTTTCGATTCGCGCCCGACGCTCTGGCCGGGATTCTTCTGCGCCCTCCCGGAATGCCACGACTGGCGCAACATGGACAGGCAACGGGCATTCCGACCTGGGAGCGCGGGGCACCAGCCCCGCTTTTGACCCACGCCATGACACTGCCGCCGCCGCTGCGGGGCTGGTGCCCCGCGCTCCCAGCGAAGACCGCAGACAGCTTCTTATTTTGAAGGGTCGCGTATCACGGCCATGAACAGGATTTTGTGATTTTGCGCGTCGCCGATGGTCAGGAAAAACGGGCGGTCGAGTTTCATGCGGAAAGGTTCTCTGCTTGGCGCTGACATCGTTCGTGCCATTCCCACCGCCGTTGCCGCTGCCGCTTTTGTGCCCTGTTCGTCGATTTCAAGCATCGTCGCGTGGCGCACGGAGACGATCTTCAACGGCTCAGGAGTCTGCGTGATTCCGGTGAATTGCGCGGCATCGGTAAAGGCGCGGCGAATGCCGATGGTCTGTAATGCCGGTTTCAGTTCCTGAACGGGCTGCTTGCGAAATGACAGGCGCGGCAGCTCCACTTCGCCTTCCTTATACTTCAAGGCTTGCACACCTGCGCGCCAGCCGTCGCCCGTCACGGTTTGCAACCAGTGGTCAATGTCAAGTCCCGGTTTGGGCAGAAAAAGGGTCATGACCAGATCATCCTCCTGGTAGGGCAAACGGAGCCATTGTCCCTCCGCAGTCTGGGCATAGTCAAAATGGCCAAAATTGCGCATGAAGCGAACCGTTCTGGATTTTTCCGGCGTAACGAAAAAACGATCTGAAGTCGTGAATTTGGGACGGAACGGGCGGCGCCACTTCCCCTCGAAATCAAACACGCTGGTCAGCACGAAGGTTTCCGGCGATTTATCCAAAACGCGGGTAATTTTGCCTTTTGTGTGTTTGCGCACATAGTCATTGATGACATTAAGACCTTTCTCCGGGGTGGTGCTGTCGACCCGCGCCGAGGAAAAATGATTGCGAAATTTCTCCTGCAAAGCGTACTTTTTTTCTACCCAGAGGTGCAGCGCGTTGGTAAAACTTTTCCCATTCGCGTTGTCGATGGCGTCGTAGGCATTGGTTTTGTCGAGTATTTCGCGCCGGGTTTCCCCTTCCGCGCCCACGGCGACTGCCGCCAGCGCCGTGCGGATGTTGCGTGGCGCAAGCAGAAGATTGCCGGTTTGTTGCGTGTTGGCCTGTTGCTGGAGCAGGGCAAAGCCAAAGCGGGCGTCTTTCGCGTTTTCGTCGGGTTTTTCCTGCGCCCAGGTTTGGGCACAGACGACCAGAAAGACAAAAGTGGCGATGAGGCGGCAAATTCGGAAGGAGGAGGGAGGAAACATGACGGGTTTTACTCCGGGAACATGAAAGCATGTGATAAAAAGGTCATTCGTGGCATGACGGCTTGCCTCGCGCGACGCGAAAACGGGTTTTCTCCCGTTGTCATGGACGGCGCCCGCGATGATACATCAGGCGTCGCAATAGTGCAGAATGTCATTGATGTGGGGATGACCTTGCCCCCGACTTTCCCAGGAGGTGACGACATCAGCATGTACAATCGCCCACGCTTTCCTGACGCGATTCTCTCCCGCTCATCGGGCGGGCAGTGTAATATGACGCCTCCAATGTTTCCGCCCGGTTCGTTCCCCATGCGCCGTGTTTTTACGTCTCCCTTCCTGTTGTCGCTTCTGGTTGCGCTCTTCCTTTTCGGGCAGGCGGCGGCGGCGAGTCATGCGTTCAGTCATGTACAGGAAGATGCGGCTCATGCGCCGGATGAGGTCTGCGTCCTGTGTCTGGCCGCTGCCGCGTTCGGTTCGGCCGCGCCGATGCCGGTATCGCCATTGCTTGTCCTGCCGGTTTTCCAGGCAACGGCGGAGGTCATTGAGGTTCCTGTTCGCTTTTCATCGCCTTGTCGCGCCTATTGGGGACGTGCGCCGCCCGTCCTGCCTTGATTCGCATCCCTGATTTGCAGTTTCAGTCTGCCTGAACGCTTGCGTCCGTTCGCGTGTCTTACACGCGGGGACGATGTTCGGCAGTGTATTTCATGCGTTGACAAGGAGTTTTTCATGAAATCTTTCATTTTTACGGTTTTGCTTATCGCCTGTTTTGCAAGCGCTTCCGTCCGGGCGCAGCATGACCATGACGCGCATGTGCATGGCGCGGCGCATCTGGATGTGGTGGTGGATGGCGCGGTTTTGTCGCTGCAACTGGAAAGCCCGCTCGACAATCTGCTGGGGTTTGAACATGAGCCGAGGAACAAGGCGGAGCGGGACAAGGTCACGCGCATGGCGGCAAAACTGCGGGAAGCAGCGAAACTGTTCACGCCGACGCCGGAAGCCGCCTGCAAACCCGAACAGACCCGGCTTGTCTCTTCGGCGCTGACGCCGGAATTGCTGGGTGAGCGCGCCGCCGAAAAACAGGCCGCGCACGCAGAAGCGGAAGAAGAGGAGGAAGAAGGACACGCCGATCTGGACGCCAGTTGGCAATTCCGCTGCGCGCGTCCTGAAGCCTTGCGCGGCGTGGACGTGCGGCTCTTCCAGGTTTTCTCCGGCATACGGGAAATCGAGGCGCAGGTGGCGGGGCCGCGCGGTCAGCATGGCGCGCGGCTGACGCCGGACAAACGGATACTGACATGGTGAGTGTCCGGGAAACTTCCGCCGCCAACCGCGCCGACATCGCGCCTTCTCCGCCAGCGTCTTTGCAATATGCCCTGACGATGCGCGACATGACGTTCGCCTGGGAGCAGGCGACCCCCTGTCTTCAGGTGGAGCGGTTCGCGTTGTCGGCGCAAGAGCAGTTGTTTCTCTACGGTCCCAGTGGTAGCGGCAAGAGCACCTTTCTCAATCTTGCCGCCGGGGTGCTGACGCCCGACCACGGCAGCATCTGCCTGTTGGGTGAGAATCTGGGCGCGCTTTCCGCCATCGGGCGCGACCGTTTCCGTGTCGATCATGTCGGCTTCGTTTTCCAGAATTTCAACCTGATTCCCTGGATGTCGGTGTTGGAGAACACGCTGTTGCCCTGCCGTTTTTCCCGGCGGCGGCGACAGCGCGCGTCACAGGCGACTTCCCCGGAAGCGGAAGCCGCCCGCCTCCTGCGCGCGCTCGACCTGGAGCGCAATCTGTGGGGGCAGCCGGCGATGAAACTTTCTGTCGGACAACAGCAACGGGTCGCGGTGGCGCGCGCCCTGCTGGGTCGCCCGGAAATCATCATCGCCGACGAGCCGACTTCCAGTCTGGACGCCAACCGGCAAGCCATTTTTCTGGAATTGCTGCAAAACGAATGCGCCTCCAGCGGCGCGGCGCTGCTGTTCGTCAGTCACGACGAGCGGCTGGCAGCGCGTTTTCATCGCACCGTGCACCTGCCGGAACTGAATCGCATCGACGTGGGAGAAAAACCATGAAAACGCTGCTTCGGCTCGCCGCCGCCAGCGCCTGGAACCGACGCGGCACGCTCACGCTCACCGTGCTGTCCATCGCGCTTTCCGTCACCCTGATGCTGGGCATCGAACGCCTGCGCGTCGACGCGAAAGAAAGTTTCATGCAATCGGTTTCCGGCGTCGATCTTGTGGTCGGCGCGCGCACCGGCCCGGTGCAACTCATGCTGTACAGCGTGTTTCGCATGGGCGGCGCGACCCACGACATCGGCTGGAAAAGCGCCCAGGCCGTCATGAACGACCCGGCGGTCGAATGGGCGATTCCCTTCGCTCTGGGGGATTCGCTGCAAGGATTCCCCGTGCTGGGCACGACGCCCGATTATTTTCGTCATTTTCGTTATGGCGAGGACAGGCCATTGGTCTTCGCGCACGGACGGCCTTTCACCGGCGAACTGGAAGGTCTCTATGAAGCCGTGCCGGGCGCGGAAGTCGCCGCGCGACTGGGGTTACGCGCAGGGGATCACATCGTACTGGCGCACGGCAACGGCGAAAACGTGCTGGCCGAACACGCCGACAAACCCTTTCAGGTCGTGGGCGTGCTCGCGCCCACCGGCACCCCTGTTGACCGCAGCGTACACGTGAGCCTTGCCGCCATTGAGGCGATACACCTCGATTGGCAGGGGGGCGCGCCGACGCCGGGCTTTTCCATCCCCGCCGACCTCGCGCGCAAATTCGACCTCACGCCCAAAACCGTCACCGCCATTCTGGTCGGTCTGAAAACCCGCGCCGCCGTGTTTCAGGCGCAGCGACGCATCAATGCCTATCGGGACGAGGCGCTCATGGCCGTCCTGCCCGGTGTCGCGCTGGATGAATTATGGGAAATCGTGGGGCTGGCCGCGCACGCGCTGGTCGCCGTATCCATCCTCGCCGCCACCGTGGGGCTGGCCGGATTAATGGCTGTCGTCCTCGCCAGTCTGAACGAACGTCGCCGGGAACTCGCCATCCTGCGTTCGGTCGGCGCCAGTCCCCGCGACATTTTCATCCTGCTGGCCGCGGAAGGCGTCTTGCTCACCACGCTGGGCATGCTCGCCGGACTCTGTTTTCTCGCCCTGGCGGGCGCGGGCGCGTCTCCCTGGCTCGAACGTCACTACGGCATTCTCATCAACCCCTGGATACTGGACGCGGACGCCGGAAAACTGCTGCTCGCGGTCTGGGCCAGCGGTCTTGTCGCCAGTCTTTTCCCCGGCTGGCGCGCCTACCGTATGTCCCTGTCCGATGGTCTTCAACCCCGTATTTGAAGGATTCCCTTATGCAAACCCTGTTAAAACACCTGAGAATTCTTGTGGTGCTCATGCTCGCCGCCTGTAGCGAACACGCCGCGTCAGACGGCGGTAAAAAGACCGACTACCAGATCGGCGAGCGCCTGCCCGCCGCCACCCGTCAGACACCCGCCAGGCCCGTTTCCTACCGTGAAATCAACTGGGATGAACTTATCCCGTCGGGATGGGATCCCGCCGAGGCGTTCGCGAACCTCAATCTGGACAAATTGCAGGACGCCGATCCCCGCGCCGAAAAAGCGCTGGCGCAAATGCGCAAAATCTGGGATGAAGCGCCCGTCAATCCCGACATGAACGGTCAGGCGGTGCGTATTCCCGGTTTCGTCGTGCCGCTGGACGCCAACGGCGGCAAACTGCGCGAATTTCTCCTCGTTCCCTATTTCGGCGGTTGCATCCACGTCCCGCCGCCGCCCGCCAACCAGATTATCCATGTCCATGCCGCCATCCCCCTGAACGACACAAAAGCCATGGACGCCGTATGGGTCAACGGCATCCTCGCCACCACCCACAGCGACAGCCAGATGGGAAGCGCCGGTTACAAAATGGAGGCGCAGAAGGTGGAGGCTTTCCAGTGGTCGCAGTGAGCGAAAAAACGCGCAAGAGACGTGATGAATGGCAAAGAAATTGCCCTTGTTCCATCTGTAAATGACCTCCTGCCCATCATGCGGATGCGACCTCAAGTAGGCTCTGCCTGGGACAGGAAGGGACACGCGGCAAGGGCAATGAACTGTCCGGCACCAGGCGGCACCAGGGCGCTTCCGGACACTTCGGCGTTAAAGGGCTGCATTGTGACGCTGGACGCCCTGGGGTGTCAGACAAAAGTTGCCCAAAAGATATACGCTGTATTGCCTGCGGGTTAACATTTTGTAACGATATTGTCCAATACTTGCGGGGTTTGTGTGAAATAATGCAAATTTTCTGTTTCACGTGTTATAGTCAATCGTTTTTACTAACTTTTTGAACGCAGTGTCATATAAATGACAATCATATTATGTTGATTTGATTGATGTTTGTTTACGATTGATGATGGCGTTATAAACGGAAAAATTAGTAACGAAATGCCCTATGGTTTAGCCCATTAACATTATGTTTCCAGAATGTTTATAAGCAATCTGGATTCGTTTTATAGCATATAAAATGACGAAAAATCCCCCATCGTATTTTTTCAGGGTGACTGAAGAAGAGCGGGCGCCCAGGCAGTACATTGACAGGCGTAACAAGATTCTGCGCCAGCAGATAGAACAGGCAAAACAAACGACGAACCTGAAGCCGCCACGCGGCTGGATATGCGGGCGCGTTGGCGGTCGTCCCTGGGCGCTTTCCCGCAGTAATCGTCTGGCATCGGCGCTGATTGCGTTTTTGCTATTGCTGGCGCTGTCCCCATTACTGATCGTGATCGCTGTTGCCATCAAGTTGACCAGTTGCGGCCCGGTGTTTTTCGTACAACAGCGCACCGGTTTTTGCGGTCGCCGCTTTGGCATGATCAAATTTCGCACCATGACCATTGATGCTGAGGCGCGCAAGGCGTCAGTGCGCCATTTGAACAAGCACGCTCCGGATTCGGTGGACTTCAAGATTGACCGCGACCCGCGTATTACCGGTATCGGCGGGTTTCTGCGGCGCACCAGTCTGGACGAGTTGCCCAACCTGTTCAATGTCGTGTTCGGGCAGATGCGTCTGGTCGGCCCACGACCGACTTCGTTTCACGCGCAGACTTACAAGACGCACCACCTTGTCCGCTTGAGCGTTTATCCCGGCATTACCGGCTTATGGCAGATCTCCGGGCGCAGCAATCTGGATTTCAATGAGCGCGTCGCGCTTGATTTACACTATATCCGTCAACAGAGTCCGTGGCTGGATTTGAAAATCCTGCTCATGACGCCTTTGGCGGTATTTCGCGCACAAGGGGCCAGTTGATGCCAAACGATTTTTCTTCCGAAGCTTTGTCTATCCTGAATGCCAGCGAAAGCAATCTCACCGCCACGGTGCTCGATCAGGAATTGCGGGTGCTGCTGCTCACTGCGGCGAATGCCGGCAGTGGCACTACGACCGCCGCCATGACGCTGGCTGGCGAACTGGCGCGCAGCAGTCATGCGCCAGTGTTGCTGGCGGATGCCAGCCAGCCCGGAAACAAACACGGGGGTGGCCTCACCTGTCGCCTGGATTTGCAGAAGCATCCAGGATTTATGGATCTGGTTCTCCCCGAAGCGCCCCCACTGGCGGAATGCATTGTCCATGTGGAAGGCTTGCCTTTCGATGTCATGCCGGTCGGCAACCGGCAATGGCGCAGTGAACGCCTGACCCCCCGGAATTTACATGCCTTGTTTGCGCAATTGGGGGAACGCTATCGCTTCGTGGTCATTGATGGCGAGGCGGTATACGGCAGCCCCGATACCCTCGCGATCAGCACCCAGGTGGATGGCGTGGTGCTGGTGGTGCGCGGCGAGGAAACCCGTTGGGAAGTCGCCCGTGCCGCCATTCAACGCCTGACCCAGGCCGGCGCCAGATTGACGGGCTGTATTTTCAACGCGCGCCGTTACTACATGCCGAAATGGGTTTACGACCATCTGTGATGACGAGTAAATGAACATGAAAACCCCATCCCTGTTTTTCCTGCCGTTACGCCTGACGTTTTTTGTCGCGGGTGTCGCCGGTCTTTCCGGATGCGCCACGCCGGAAGTCTTCAATATGCCGGTGCAGGTGGTGACCGCGCCCGCCGAACAGAGGCAAATCAGCGAAATTATCCCGGTCAAACAGGTGTTGCGACCGCAGGATGTGCTTGACGTCATTTATTACCTCGATGCTTCCAGCAAAACGCCCTACCGCATTCAGGCGGGCGACCAGGTGGATTTGAAATTTCTGACCGCCGGCGAACTCAGTGGCGTTCATCGGGTCATGCCCGATGGCGCGATTGTGTTGCCCTATGTCGGAAGCATGGAGATTGGCGGCCTGACGGTTGCCGAGGCGCAGCAAAAAATCCGTGACGGCTATGTCCATTTGCTCAAGCGTCCCGAAATCATGTTTTCCGTATCGCGGCCACTGGCGCAACAGGAAAATCTGCGACAGACCTTGCTGCATCCGCAAACCGGCATGACCCACACCATTACCGTAAACGCCGACGGTCGCGCCAGTTTTCCGCTCCTGGGCGCGATCGCCTTGCAAGGCATGAGCGTTGAGGAACTGGAGCAGGCCCTGAATCATCGCTATGCCGAAAATTTTGAACAGATTCATGTCAATGTATTGCTGAAGGCTACCGCCGCCAACGAAATCTTTGTGCTGGGGGCGGTGAACCAGCCGGGTGCTTATCCGGTGCGTCGGCCGGTTTCCGTGCTGGAAGCCCTGACGCTGGCGCGTGGCACGCCGACAGGCGCGCGCCTGGATTCTGTCGTGATCATGCGCCGTCAGGGTAATCAGGTGGAGGCGCATCTGTATGACGTGGAGAAAGCATTGAATGGCAATGCTGAACAGTTTGCCTATCTGCAACCCGATGACCTGATTTACGTGCCCAAGACACGCCTGAAACGTATTGGCGAAATCAGTCGACAGCTTGCCGAAGTCATTCTGTTCAATGGCGTCGGTTACAGCTTTACCTATCGTGTTGACGACAAGGAAATCCAGAGTTACGAGTGAGCCGACATATGAACGAAATGGAAAATTATTTGCGTGAATTTTTGCGCATCCTGTTCGCCAACCGCAGGTTGATCAAACGCATATTTCTTGTGTTCGCCGCGATCACCCTGCTGCTGCCGCTGACGTTAAAGCAGCGTTTCGAGATTACGGCGGAAGTGATCGTGCAGTCGAAAAAACTGTCGCAAACCAACACCAGCACCATATTGGCCTCGGATCCCGATAAATACATTCCGCCTTCGCTGACTGACATGGAAACAGAGGGCAATATCCTGCGTTCATCGACGCTGGTGCGCCAGACCATTGCCGGATTGCGCGATGAAGGTCGTTACAGCGTTAAACCAGGTCTGCCCGACAGGCTGTTTTTCCTGCCGCTGAAACGCTTTGTCAGTGACCCGCTGCGCGCGCACGTCATCAATCCGCTGCGTACATGGTTCGGGCTGGAGGTTGACCCGGTGCGCGACACGACGCTCGATGTCTGGACCCAACAAGCCATCGAAGACCTCACCATTGAAACCGTGCCGGGTTCCAATGTTGTTCTGGTGGCCTACCGTTCTCCTGATCCGGCTCAGGGCACGCGCTTTGTCGAGCGTCTGCTGGATAATTATCTGAAAATTCGCCAAAGCTTGCAGTCCAATGATTTACCGCAATCTTTCTACGAACAGAAAAAAGCGCAATATGAAGCGCGTCTGAACGATCTTGAAAATCGTCGCCAGACACTCCTGAACGCCGCGCATGCTTCCGATCCGAAAGAGGAAATCACTGTTCGCCTGAACTTTATCAACACCGAGGAACACGCGCTCAACACCTATCGTGATCGCGCCCTGGAAAACCAGCACTGGCTCGAATACCTGAAGCAGAATCTGGTCAGCGCAAAAAAGGCCGGGTTAACCGACTACACCTTCCCCTTCGCTTTCGTCAATATTGCCGATGACGCCGTATACGAAGACCGCGAAATCAAGCGCCTGGGCGAGCAATTAATGGAACTGGTCAGCAGTTATAACAAGACCAGTGAAACCTTTCAGGAAAACAGTCCGCCCGTGCAGGAATTGCGCGCGCAAATCGTCCATGCGCGCCAACAGTTTTTGAAGGTGGTGGAAAACCGGATTCGGGAACGCGGCAGCGCACTGGAAGTCGTCAATGCGATCATTGCGCAGAAAACCGCGCGCATCAACGAAGACAAGGCGCGGGTGCGCCAGTTGCAGGAAGTGCACAGCAAGCTGCGTCAGCTTGACACCGAAATCGGGGCGCTGCATCAGGCGTTTTTCTCCTATACCCAGCGTTATGAAGAAAGCCGTGGACAGAACCTGATTGACAACGCAATGTCCAACGCGCGTGTCCTGAGTCCACCCTTTGAACCCACCGAACCGGCGTTTCCCAAACCCTTGCTCATCATTCCCCTGGGTCTGGTCACGGGATTGTTGCTGGCAATCGCCTTGAGTTATATCCGCGAATTCTTCGACCATCGCTTCAAGCACCCCCGGCAAATCCGGCAGCACCTTGATCTGCCTGTGCTGATGGTCATCAACGCGGTGGAAGCACCGGTCATCAATCCGCATAAAAACTGGAGCAGAAAATGGTTCTGGCACTGGATACGGCAGTAAGCGATGAGCCGGAGCCGCGCCATGCGCATGATGATGATGTCGTTCACCTCATTCACAGCGGTGGTTTTTATGGCGCCGAGCGCATGTTGCTCGACCATTGTCGCTATGCGCCGGGTCGCCACCGGGTGATTTTTCTGGATACGCCCGATTCCCTGCCACAACGTTTTCGCGCCGCAGGTGTGGCGTGTACCGGCGCACGCGGCTTGAGTGGCGTCTTCGCCGCGCTGGCGGCGGCGGCGCGGCAGTCTCCCGCGCTGGTGATGAACGCGCACAATTTTCGCGCCCAGATTTTTGCCTGGTGTTGCGCCAGCCGCCTGCAATTGCCATTGGCGTTGACCCAGCATGGTTTTACGCCGCGCAGCGCCAAACAACGCCTGTATACGCGGATTGCCCTGCGTCTGGGACGCAGTCGCCGGGTGCGCCGTATCGCCTGCGTGGCGCAAAGCATTGTCGAACTGCACCGGCAGGCCGGGGTGCCGCCGGAAAAACTCGATTTCATCCCCAATGGCCTGCCGCCAAAACCGGTATTGCCGCGACAGGCCGACAGGCCGTTGATCGGCTTTGTTGGCCGCCTGAGCGCCGAAAAAGGCCCCGACCTGTTTCTCGACGCGGTGATTCCGCTTTGCGCCAGACATCCTGAATGGCAAGCCGTGCTGCTGGGCGACGGTCAGGAAGCCGCACGCCTGCAGGCGCGCATCAACGCCGCCGGGATGGGCGAACGCATCCGCCTGCACGGGTATCAGCAGGACATGGACGCCTGGTTTGCCCGCCTCTCCCTCCTCGCGCTCACTTCGCGCACGGAGGGGACGCCGATGGTGTTGCTCGAAGCCATGCGCGCCGGTACGCCGATTGTGGCCTTTGCCGTTGGCGGCGTGCCGGACATGCTCGCCGTTCCGGTCAGCGGGCTGCTCGCGCCGCCCGGAGATGTCTCCGCGCTGGCGGCGCAGATTGAACGCCTGCTTGCCGACGATGGATTGGCCGAAAGCCTGGGTGCGGCAGCTCGCGCCCGGCAACAGCGTGACTATGATCTGACGCGGCAGAGCGAACGCTGGCGACAGTTTTACGCCGCCACAAAAAAGGTCGCGCCATGCTGATGACGATTTTCTGCGGCATCATTGT
Source organism: Zoogloeaceae bacterium (assembly GCA_031273565.1). GTDB lineage: Bacteria > Pseudomonadota > Gammaproteobacteria > Burkholderiales > Rhodocyclaceae > Azovibrio. Next base: position 35,502 of record JAISRR010000027.1, read on the forward strand.
CGGCCTTATCAGCCTTGGCCTGCTCATCAGTCCCTGGCCTTATCTTGCGCCGCTCGTGATTTTCGCCATCTTCGGCCTGCGCGCGCTGTATCGCCATCCGGACTGGGGGCTGCTTGGACTGGCCGCGCTGGTGCCGTTCGAGGGGTTGTTCCGGAATAACCTCCTCTCCGGGGCCAAGCTGATCGGCATATCGCTGATTGCCATTCTCTTGTTGCAACTCCTGCTGCGGCAACTGCCGCAGACCAACCTGCGCGGCAATCTCTGGCGTCCCCTGTGCCTCTTCCTGTTTTGCATGTTGATGAGTACGCTGTTTACCGAAAACCTGCTGTTTTCCCTGAACAACTGGCGCGAACTTCTGATCGGCATGACGCTGTTTGGCATCACCTTGCTGGCCGGGCGTCAGATCAATCCCTTTTTGCTGTGTCGCCTGATTGCGCTGGGGGTTGTCGCTACCGCCCTGACGGCGCTGTTCTCAATCAAGCATCAGGTGGAAGGCCGCGCCGTTGGCCTGTTGCAGGACCCGAATTATTTCGCGCTCCTGATTGCCATCGCTTTCCCGCTGGCGATGCTGTCCGCGCTGCACGCGCGACAAACGCTGACGCGCCTGTTCTGGGGGGGCGTCAGCCTTCTCCTGCTCATCGGCATGGTCAGGACCGATTCGCGTTCGGGATTGTTCGTCCTGATCCTGACCTGCGCCATCGGCCTCTGGCAGCAGCGTGACAAGCTGCGCCGCCTGCGACCGCGTCACCTGGGGTTTGTCATGCTTGCCATTGCCATATTGACCCCCGTGTCGCTGATGTTGATGCCGCCTGAATATGTGGCGCGCGTCAAGTCCATCGCCAACCTGCAATCAGGGATTATCGCCAGCCAGGATACTTCTCTGGGCCGACGCGCCTCCTATCTGGTGGTGGGCGCGCAAATGATGCGTGACAATCCGTTGCTGGGTTCCGGCCCCGGCACGTTTCCGCTGCGTTACGCGCAGAGCGGTTACGCCAAATTGTTTTCCGGACTCGAGGGGCAAATAGATTTGCTCCGGCGCGCGCACAACACCTATCTGGAAATTTTCAGCGAAATGGGCATTCCAGCCGGTCTGCTGTTTGTCAGCCTGCTGCTGCTGGGATTGCGCAATTTTGAACGCGCGCGGCAAATCTGGCGCGTCGACGAGCGGAAAAAATCCGACCTTGCCGCCCACCTTGGGTTGAGTCTGCTCGCCCTCTCACTGTTCCTGATGTTTTTGAGCCTGCCGAATCACAAATACCTGTGGTTGTTGCTCGCCCTGTCCTGTGTCCTGCGCCAGCAGGCGGAAGCCGCGCCAGCGAAGGACGCGATCGCGCCAGCCGCGCCGCGCGTTGCCAAAGGGGAGTGTTTTTCAACATGAAAGTCAGCGTCATCGTCCCGATGTATAACGAGGCGCGTCACATCGTCCGCACGCTGGAGAGCGTGCGCCGGGCTGGCGAATTTGCCGGCGTGGCGTGCGAATTGCTGGTGATGGATAACGGTTCCGGCGATGATGGCCCGGCGCTTGCCGCCGGGTGTGGCGCGCGGGTGGATGTGCTTCCCGGCCTTTCCCTCGGCGCGTTGCGTAATCGCGGCGCGCAGATGGCCAGCGGGGAGTGGCTGGCCTTTCTGGACGCCGACATTGAAGTGCCGCGCGACTGGTTCGCGCTCTGGCGGGAGATTGACGCACAGGGAGAAACGGATGTCCTGGCGCTGGCCTGCAAAACGCCGCCATCCGCGCCCTGGTTCGCGCGCGTCTGGCAACAACGCAAGCATTCTCCCGCTCCGCGCCTGCAACCGCGGGACTGGCTGACGACACAAAACCTGTGCATGAGGCGCGATTGGTTCGCGCGTGTCGGCGGGTTCAATGAAAGCCTTATCACCGGTGAGGACAAAGATTTCACCTTGCGTCTGCATCAGGCGGGCGTGCGTTTGAAGCTTCTTGCCGGATCATTCGTCTGGCATTGGGGCTATGAGGGCAGTTGGCGCGAGTGGCTGGGCAAGGAATTCTGGCGACAGGGTGGCGCGCTGCAATTGCTGGACGCCCATTTCGCCAGTCTGCGCCGCTGGCGTTTCCCGCTGCTCTGCCTGGGCACGGCGTTCTGCAGTCTGGCCGCGCCGCCGGCAGCCCTGACGGGTAAGCCCGCGTGGGCGGGACTCCTGCTTTTGCCGGGCGCGTTGATCGCATTGGGGCTGGCGCTGCGGCAAAGTCTGGCGTATCGCGCCCCCTTGTTCACCCTGCAACTCTGGATATTGCACTGGCTGCGCCTGCATGTGGGCGCGGCGGCATTGCTGGCGGCGTTGTGCAAACTCAGGATACAAAGACCGGAACGGACATGATGATGGAAATAATAATGGCGTTGTTCTGGTTCTGCCTGTTCCTGCCGTTTTACGCCTGGATTGGCTATCCGCTCAGTCTGGCGGCGCTCTGCCTGTTTGTTGGCAGGCGCAAAACGCCGGAGGTTGCGCCGGAGCCGGTCAGCATCATTATCGCGGCGTACAACGAAGCCGGGCATATTGAGCAAACGCTGCGCGACCTGTTGGCGCAGCCGTATCCGGCAGACAGGGAAATCATTCTCGCCAGTGACGGTTCCGACGACGATACCGTAGCCCGCGCCCGCGCAATCGCCGCCACCGCGCCTTGCGTCAAGGTGCTCGATCTGCCGCGTCAGGGCAAGGCGGCGGCGTTGAACGCCGCCGCGCGCGTGGCGCAATATGGGTTACTGGTGTTTACCGACGCTGATAATCGCTGGCAGGACGATATCCTCGCGCGCCTGCTTGCGCCTTTTGCCGATCCGGAAGTGGGGTGCTGTGCCGGCAACGTGCAGATTCCCCGCGCCGGACACGCCCTGAGCCTTGGCGACCAGCTTTATCGCCATTACGAAACCTGGCTGCGTGAGGCGGAAAACCGCGTCGGCTGCGTGGCCTCCGCCGATGGCGCATTGCTGGCGCTGCGTCGGGAATTGTTCCAGGAAGTACCCGGCGAAGTGACCGACGATTTTTTCCTCAGCACCTGCGCGCCGATGGCCGGTAAACGCATCATCTACGTGCGACAGGCGCGCGTGTTCGAGCGCGGCGTGGACGCGGCCGCCCGTCAATTCCACCGCCGGGTGCGCGTCACGGTGGGCGGTTTGCAAAGTCTGACAGTGCGTCGCGGGTTGATGAATCCGCTGCGGCACGGCTTTTATGCCATCGCGCTCATCAGCCACAAACTGCTACGCCGCCTCGCGCCGACGTTGTTGCTGCCGCTCCTGGTTTGCAACCTGCTGCTGTGGGAGACCGGATATTTCTACCGTTTCACCCTGATCGCGCAACTCCTTGCTTACGCCGTTGGCCTCGTCGGTCTGCTTGACCATCAGGGGCGTCTGCCCAAACCGTTTCGGCTCGCCGGTTTTCTGCTGGTGACGCTGGCGGGCATGAGTGTCGGACTCCTGCAATTTTTATGCGGGCGTCGGTACGGTTTGTGGGTTCCACAGCGGAATCGTTGATGATGTCCATCGCCGTCACCCTGAAAAACCTCATCGGTCGCGCCCATTTCGCGTTCCCCTGGGGGCGTCGCGCCCTGAGCCGCCGTGGTGTGGTGCTGATGCTGCACCGGGTGCTGGCCAGCGAACACGAGGCCGCCTGGCCGCATCGCCGGGGAATGTGCATCGGGCGCGAATCTTTCGCGCAACTGCTCGACTGGCTGCGCCAGCACTTCGATTGTGTGCCGCTGGAACAATTGCTGGCGCAACCTGCGGGCGTCCGCCCGCGTGTGGCCTTGACCTTTGATGACGGCTGGCGCGACAACTTCGAGCTGGCGTTTCCGCTGCTGCAACAGCACGGCATTCCGGCCAGCATTTTTCTTTCCACCGGGCTGATCGGCGACGCGGCGCAGCCGTCGCGCAATTTCTGGTGGGAAATCATCAGCGACACGCTGTGGCGGGCGCCGCAATCGCCTGCCGCCAGACGCCTGCTCGAGGCCCTGCGCGCGATTGGCGCGCCAGCGCCGCGCCTGTTGCTTCAGGATGAAGCAAGCCATCGGCGCAGTCGCCTGCTTGCCAGTTATCTGATGATGCTGATCCGGCTGCCCGCAGCAAAATTGCAGGCGATCGCCGATGCCCTGCCGGTGACGCAGACTTCGCATGCCCTGGACTGGGAACAGGTGCGCGATATGGAAGATTCCGGTCTGGTGCGTTTCGGGCCGCACAGTGTCAGCCATGCCATCCTCACCACCCTGGACGACGCCAGCCTGCGCGCTGAATTGGCGGATTCCCACGCGGCGCTACAGGCGCATTGCCGTCAGCCGCTGCCGGTATATTGCTACCCTTATGGCATTCACGACGAACGGGTGCGGCAAGCCGTCGCCGAGCTGGGTTACCGTTACGCGCTGGCATCGCAACGGGGATTGCTCGGCCCTGACAGCGAGCGGCTGGCGCTGCCGCGCATCAATGTTGGCGGTCATGCGTACCTTGCCTGGCGACTGTTTCGCGGAGCCTGGGCATGCTGATGAAACGCGGTTCTTTTTTCAGCAACATGATCCTGAGCGTGGGCACCCGCGTGCTGATGACGCTCCTGCGTCTGGTGCGCAACATTCTGCTGGCGCGTCTGCTCGGCCCGGCGGATCGCGGCCTGTTTGCCCTCCTGAACGCGCTGCCGGAGCTTGTCGCGGCGATTACCAGCGGCGGTCTCAATACCGCCATTGGCTACCAGATGGCGCACCGCCGCTCCATTGGCGCGCTGCTCACACAGTTACTGGTTTACGGCTGCCTGCCCGCCACCTTGCTGACCCTGACGGCGGTGGCCTTGTTGCGCGGCGTCGGCGAGGATTGGGAATTGACCCGCCAGCTTGCGGAACAACTGGGAACGCTGGCCTGGCTGTTGCTTCTGGCGGTGCCGCTGGTAGTGTGCAAGAGCGGGCTTCTGACCCTGCACAATGCGGATGGTCGCGTCGAGGTGTTCAATGCCCTGCGCTTGCTGGAATCTTTTGTGCCGCTTCTGCTTTTCATCCTCCTCTGGCTGGCGTTGCCCCGCGCCCTGATGGCGGCGTTGAGCAGTTGGCTGCTCGGGCTTATGGTCGTGGTCGTAGTCGGCGTGTGCTGGTTGGCGCGGTTCCACAGCCTGCGTCTATGCTGGCAACCGAAACAGCAAAAAGAACTGTTGCAATACGGCGCCAGCAGTCATCCCGAAGTGCTGTTCCAGCAACTGCTGCTTCGCGCCGATTATCTGCTGGTGGGCGCTTTTTTGTCGCCAGGCGCGCTCGGTCACTACGCCATGGCCAGCGCCGCCGCCGAATTGCTGCTGATTGTGCCCGAAGCCGTCACAACGCCATTGATGAAGCGTCTGTTGCAGCAGGAAGAAGGCATGGAAAAACTCACGCCATTGGCGCTGCGCCTGACGGCCACCGTCATGTTCTGCGCCTGTGTCGGCATGGCGCTGACGGGCAAATGGCTGATTGTCACCCTGTTCGGCATCGCTTACGCCCCGGCCTATCCGGCATTGCTGGCGCTGTTGCCGGGTCTCTTCTGCCTTTGCTATGCGAGCATCCTGCGCCTTGACCTGCTCGGCAAGCGGCGACCGGGCAGCCTGTCACTGATTACGGGCGGGGCAGCGGCGCTGAATCTGCTGCTCAATTTCTGGCTGATTCCGCGTCTGGGCATCGTGGGCGCGGGCGTCGCCTCGTCTGTGGCCTATTTCGTCGCTGCGGTTGCCATGTTGCGGCTGTATTGCAGGCTCAGCGGCATATCTGGCACACGCCTGCTGTTTATGTTGCCCGACGACATCACGAATCTACGCATCATGCTGCGCGGGCAGCGCAAGGAGAAGACATGTTGAAACGAAAAGTATTCTGGATGAAGATGATCCTGTTCCTGTTGTGCGGACTGACGTTCGCTCTGGTATTCATGCCGCAGAGCGACGCCATGGAATGGAGCGCCATTCGTGACGGCAGTCTGTACCTGCGCGCCGACCGCGCGGAAACCCTGCAAGTGCGCTGGAACGCCGCCTGGCAGGCGGAAGCTAATCGCGAGCAGATTTATCTGCTGAAGGGGGATGGCAGCCTGCAGGAACAGCTCGACATCCACGCCGATAAGACGCAGGGCGAGCATGACTTCGCTCTGAAGCCGGATGGCGCCGACTACCGTCTGGGTATTCCGGGTTACAGTTTTCGCAATTATCGCGTTCGCCACGATGACGCCATCGCCGCGCAGTTTGAGCCGGCCAAAGTGCATTTTTCCGTTGACGCGCCGCGTGACGCCGAGTTGTACTTTCGCGTGGCGGCCAACAAATCCGCCATACTGAATGGTAAGCATCACGGCGGCGTCAGCGCGCTACAGGCGACACGCCTGTCTGACGCGACGACAGTGCGCCTGAATTTACAGAGCCATGCGCGCTACGGGGCTTTCGACAGAGTGTCGTTACCCGTGTCGCGACAAGACGAAATCTGGCGATTGAAACTCGAAGGGCAGGGCAAGGCGGCATTCTGGCTGGACGGTGTCGCCAATCTGTTTGCGCAGAAGGCGGAACATCTGCATCCGCTGAGGCAGACGCCCGGTCATGTCACGCTGCGCCTCAAGGAAAACGTACTCGGGCCGACGCCGAAACTGGGGGTTGCCCTGCCCTACGCGATGCTGCCGGAAGCGGTGCTCGATTCGCTGGAGATCTTGAAGCCACAGGCGGCGACGTTTTACAGTTTCGGCGACGCGCTCGCCAGAAATCCGGGGCGTGAAGTTCCCCTGCGCCGCCTGTACGTCGAACGCTTCGGCATCAAACATGACATTACCCTGTTGGCCAACACGGAACGTCGCGCCGTACTCACCGCCGACCCGCAAACCCTGAATGGAATCAACATCTGGCTTGCCGACCGCATCAAGCAAAACTCTGGCGGTAGGCATTATCTGGCTTTTGCCGATGAGCCCAATCTGAATTATCCGGATTACGCCAGTTTCAGCCGCTATTGCGACGCGCTGCTGGCGTGGACTGCGCGGGAGACGCAGAAAATTCAGGCGGCGCGCGCCGCCGGTGTGCGTATTGCCGAACCCGCCAGTTCGCGCTTCCTCGACGGCCCCTTCCATGACGACGCCGCCCGTCGCCGTGGCATCGACTGGGCGCGCGACCTGCTCAAGAAATATGATAAAAACATTGACGCCGTCGCCTGGCACGAATGGATGACGCGCGATTTGTTCGCCACCCGGCGCTACCGCGACAACGTCCTGGCCGCTGCCCAACTGGTTGGGCGAGATGTCGACGGTCGTCCGAGAAAAGCCCTGTTAATCGGTCAGACCAACATTTCCAGCGGTTCCTCCATCAGTCCCTACCAGCAGGAGGGCCAGTTTGCGGCGCTGTGGTGGGCGTCAGTGGTCATCAACGCTGCTCAGGACGGTCTGCTGGATATGCTCAACTGGTTTCCGGCCATCGATGACGCGGGTCATCCCAAGGGCATGATGCGGGAAAATGGCGCGCTCAGGCCGGTCGGTCTCGCCCAGGCGTTTATCCGGCGGCACTGGTTGCCACAGGTGGAAGCGCTGGACAACGACGCTTTTGAAGTCGATGCCCTTGCCATGCGCGATGTCGGGCGTCGTAGTTTGATTGGCGTCAACAAGAGCGTGCGTGTACAGCAGGTGCGTCTGGAGAATGCCAGTGAGCTGTGCCGGGATAACGCGGGCGCAAGACTCGAACTGTTCGGCCCGGATCAGCGTGTGCGCGTGACAACACTGAATTGCAGCGGTGCGCATCCGGAACTGAGATTGCCCGGACAAACCCTGTTTGCGCTGGTCTGGAGGAAAACATGAGTTCTATCGCCGGGTTGTTCGGAAAAATCAGGCGCAAAGGCTGGCGCGGCACGCTGCGAATTTTGTGCGAGCGTTTCATTTATCGCCGTTGGGAACTCGTCATGCTGGAACGCCCGCTGGACATCGCGCCGCCGATGCGGCTGAGCGCGCAGCGTTGGCGGCACACGCGCATCAGCCCGGAAACGTTGCCAAAGCTGGAAAAATATTTTTCGCGCTATCTTCCCGCCGTGCGCGAACTGCTTGCCCGTGGACTGCGCGGCGACATGTTTCTGAATGATGAGGGTGACGCCATCGGCATGATGTGGGTGAGTTTTCAGGACTATTACGACAATCATCTCTACCACTGCTGGGTGCGTCTGCCGCCAGGTTGCATGTACCAGTTCGCCGGTGAAATCGCGCCGCCCTGGCGGGGCGTTGGCCTCCCTCTGCTGGGCATGTGCATTGCCTGCGAAGAATTCCCGCAACTGGGTTATCACGCCGTGCGCTCGCTGGTAGACACCAGCAACCTGCCCGCGCTGACCCTGCACATCCGCCTGGGTTTTCGTGAAATCGGTGAAGTGACCCATGCCTACCGCCTGTTGCGCTTTCTGCATTTTTCCCGCACCCGCCCTTACCACGAGCCGCGTTTTCTGCATCTGCGCAAAAAGGGCAGCCGTCTTCTGCCACAAGAATGAACGGGACACCGCATTTTGTCTGGTACGCTGATCTGGCGACACCATCATTTCCGGCGGACGCTTATGAAAACCTGCTTGCCCGTCTGCCGGATGCCACGCCCTTCAATCGTCTTGCCTGGCTGCGCGCTGCGGCGAACGCTTCGGGCGCGCCTCGTCTGGCCGTGCTGACGGCCTGGCGGGAGGCGCGCATGACGCTGTGCCTGCCGCTCATTCATTGCCGCGAGCGCAAGGCCGGCCTGCCGTTTTGGGTGGTGCGCCATCTCGGTTATCCGCTGACCGACCGTATCGTTCTGGCCGTTGAACCGGGGCAGGCGGAAACGCTTGCGGCAGCCTTGCCGCATATCCGCCGCAAGCTGCCGCACACGTTGCTGCAACTGGATGAACTCCTTGCCACGCCCGAAGGTGACGCAGGGCTTGCCGTCTGGGGACAGCGTAGTTTTCTCTGGAAAAGCGAGCGCGGCTGCCGGACGCCCGTGCATGGCATTGATGAACAAGACCTGCGGGAACCGTCAGGCCCCCCGCGTTACAAGCTGCGCCGCGCGCGGCGGCGTTGTGACGCCATCGGCGCGGCGCTGCGGCGGGTACGCCCGAAGGTCGATGACATCGACGCGCTCGTCACGGCCCTCAGCGCGGTTGAACAGGCCAGTTGGAAGGGCGCGCAAGGCGTCGGCATCTTCAGTCCCGGACGCGCGGCATGGATGCGTGAAGCCTTGCGCCAACTGGCGGCTGAAGATCGGGTGCGCGCGGTGTTGCTGGAACATGAAGGCCGTTGCGTCAGTTATCGCCTTGGCTTTCTGGAAAACGGTCGTTTGTATGACTACAACCTTGCCTTCCTTCCCGATTACGCCAGCCTCGGCAGCGGTCGCCTGCTGCTGGATGAATGGATACGCTGGGGCGTGGATGACGGCTGGCGCGCGATAGACGCTTCCCGCGTCAGCCGCGAGCGTTCCCGCCACCAGTTGCACGAGCGCATGAGCGGCGCCATTGAACATCGCCAATGGCGCTTTTATCCGTATCGCCCCGACGCGCTGGCGCTGGCCTGCGCCCACGGCGTCTGGCGATACCTGTTGAAACCCTGTCTCAGAAAATATATCCGGAAACAATACACCCCATCATGAAAATCACCATTGCCGGAACCGGCTACGTTGGACTCTCGCTTGCCGTACTGCTCGCCGAACACCATGAAGTCACTGCCCTGGACATTGTGCCGGAGAAGGTGGCGATGTTGAATCGCCGGGAGTCGCCCATCGAGGACGCGGAAATCGCGGATTATCTGCGCCACAAACCGCTCAGGCTCACGGCCACGCTGGACAAGACAAAAGCCTATGCCGGGGCAAAGTTCGTGATTGTCGCCACGCCGACGGATTACGATGTCGAGACCAACGCCTTCAACACCGCTTCCATCGAGGCGGTCATTGGCGACGCGCTTCTCCTTAACCCGGCGGCGACCATTGTCATTAAATCCACGGTTCCCGTGGGGTACACGCAGAGGACAAGGGCGCGTTTTGGCTGTGACAATATCCTGTTTTCGCCGGAATTCCTGCGCGAAGGCAAGGCGCTCCATGACAATCTTTATCCCTCGCGCATCGTCGTCGGTGAACGCTCGGCGCGCGCCATGACCTTTGCCCGCCTGCTCAGGGAAGCGGCGCTCGATCCGGAAGTGCCGGTTCTGCTCACCGACAGCGCCGAGGCGGAAGCCATCAAGCTCTTTGCCAATACCTTTCTGGCCATGCGCGTTGCCTATTTCAATGAACTCGACACCTACGCCCTTGCGCACGGGCTGGATACACGCCAGATCATCGATGGCGTCTGCCTTGACCCGCGCATCGGCGCGCATTACAACAATCCCAGCTTCGGCTACGGCGGCTATTGTCTGCCCAAAGATACCAAACAGTTGCTGGCCAACTACCGCGACGTGCCGCAAAACCTGATTCACGCCATTGTCGAATCCAATGCCACGCGCAAGGACTTTATTGCCGATGACATTATGCGCCGGCAACCCGATGTGGTCGGCGTCTATCGCCTCATCATGAAGGCGGGGTCGGACAATTTTCGCGCTTCCAGCATCCAGGGCATCATGAAACGCATCAAGGCCAAAGGCGTCAAGGTCATCCTCTACGAGCCAACTTTACCTGTGGACGAGTTTTTCCATTCCCCGGTCATCCGCGACCTCGACGCTTTCAAGCGCGAATCGGACATCATCATCGCCAACCGCAAAACCCCGGCGCTCGCGGATGTGGCCGACAAGGTTTATACACGCGATTTGTTCGAGACAGATTAAGGACTTATCCGTAAATGAAGCCCTGGCTGACCTCGCTGGCATTGACCATCGTTACATGGGCGGAACGGATGCACAAGGCGAATTCGTAAAAAACAGGGGAACGACATTCGTCCTGTCCTGAACCGCGCCCTTCCCCCTGATTTTTCTTTTTTCCGCGTCGCAATCGCGTTAGGATAACGCCCCACTTCGTTGTTATCCCCAAACCATGTCCACACACCCCCAAACCCGCCGCCTTACCATTTTCGACCTTGCCCAACAGAAGGCGGCAGGCGAGAAAATCGCCATGCTCACCTGCTATGACGCCAGTTTTGCCCAACTGTCGGAGGCTGCGGGCGTAGAAGCGTTGTTGGTGGGCGATTCGCTAGGCAATGTGGTGCAGGGGCAGGATTCCACCCTGCCCGTTACCCTGAAACAGATGATTTACCATACCGGGGCTGTCGCCAGAGGCTCGCGCCGCGCCCTGATTGTGGCGGACATGCCTTTCGGCACGTCGCAAATCAGCCCGGAAGACACGTTTCGCAACGCCGCCCGATTGATGGCGGCAGGGGCGCAGATGGTCAAGCTCGAAGGCGGCGCGGAAATGGCGGCAACGGTGGAATTTTTGACCCGGCGCGGTATCCCGGTCTGT
>JAISRR010000028.1 GCA_031273565.1 Zoogloeaceae bacterium
GAAGTGGTGTTTTCGCATTCCGCCTCTGGTTCCGATGGCGCGGCTGACCCGGATGCGGTAGTGCCCTTGCGCCCCTGGCAAATCGTGGAAATGTTCAAACAAAGTTATCGTGACCAGGGTTGGGATGAGAACAAAATGACCCTGTTCGAGTTTCAGGGACGGCAAGCGGGTTGGTGGCCGACAGAAGAAGAAGGGAAATTCGGAGCATACGCCAATCGCATCAATGGTTTCATGCGTGGTTTTCTCAACGATAACGACAAAGATCTGCTGGGTCTGGCCTACGCGATGGCGGAAGAAAAAGGCGAGAAGCCAGAAAAAATCGACAAACTCGCCATTGAACTGGCACTGTTGCGAATGCAGCAATACATGGAAGGTAAATTGCAGCCCGATACCCCGAAAGAAAAAACCGACAATGAAGACGCTTACACTCCCTATCAACAACTTGAAGAGGCGGTAAAAAACCTGAATAACAAGGTACACAATCCGCAAACTTAACCTGAAAAGAACCATAGGAAAACAGTGAACATCAGGTTCTATTCAAGCGGCATCCAACCCCCGATTTTGGTTCCGTCCGCTTCCGTGGACGTCCAGCCTTACCCGGTACTGCCCTGCGTCCGGTTGCTTCGCTGATCTGGCTGACAAAGATACGGTTGCCATAGAAAATCCTGAAAAAACGAGGTCAGACCACTATTTCCCGGCAATAGTCTATACCACGCCAACTGGTGGGCTACTTGAATATTCTATAATTTCCCCAGATTCATGATTGCTTCACGGTGATAAATTTATCCCTTCAACGGGTCTGAATCGCTCTGGAAACAGGACTGTTTTGCGTAGTTTACCTTGAATGATTTGCATGCTATTTTTGCCGTTCCTTGTCTTTTTTGGCAAGAAAAGCATAAAGCCTCTTAATATCTTCCAGCATCTGGACAACCTGCCACCAGAGAAATTTGGTAATGGCAGGTTTTTCTATTACCAGTTTGACGAATAGCGGGGAAGGCCGCTTCAATGCCACTGCTTAAAAGGAACAGACCACGATTTTCCATGATTGTAAATAAAATCGCAGGCGCGGCACAGTCTGCCGCGCTGAGCGGTATTCACCCTTTCATCATGTTAGTCCGAATTTTTACGTCGATGTTCTGCAACCTGCTTTGCAGGGATTCCGCTTTTCTTTTTAACGTTTCCACTTTGCTGATATCAGGCGACGTTTTTTCGCTTTCCTCGAAAACGGCGTCGCTTACCGACCTGAGTTCATGGAAGAGTTGGATGCCTTCTGGCAGAAGGGTCAGGTTTTCCTGAAGTGCGCGACGACGTGATTCCGTCATTTCTGACATTGCCAGCAGATTTTCATGCAGTTCAATCTGCAATTTCACCTGCTCTTCCGAAAGATCGTATATTTCATCGGTCACTCTTTTTGCCGCCTGAAAGCGATGCTTCACCGCCTGAACATCATTTTGCTGCACGGGTTTTCCCATGAGTTCAACCATCTCCTGGGTCTTTTGTTGTATTTTCAGTTGTAATTGCCCCATCTTCGCCTCAATTTCTGGCGTGTTTTGATTCCGGCGTTCAGTCGTGATTTCCTGCGCCGGATTTACAGTCGGGGGAGACGCTGCCTGCGCGCCGGATTCGGCGCTTTTATTGGCTTCAACATTGGCCGCCGCATCGGTTGCGATTTCCGGATTGGTCGCGCCGCCGCTTTTGTCTTGACCGCACCCAGCCAGCGACAATAAAAGCAGGGAGAGAACAAACAAGCTACATTTTTTGGTTGACATTTTGTTGCCTCATTTCGGAGATGAAACTGCGTTGAAAACAGGTTGACAACACCGGACACCAACCCGCATTTGCTTGCCGCGCCATAACGCGCGACAAGCCGATTCTGAGTGGCCGGACATCAAATGTCAAGACATTTGATGTCCGGCACGCATGATTCTTTTCCAGCGCAAATCCACCCTTCGGCGTTGGTGCGTAACGCTACGCTCATCCACCCTGTACGGGGACGCTTACCGGTTCCGCGCCAGGTATCGGAATTTTTGCCTCCAAAGGCCATCAGGTCGTGGCCTTGTTGTCACTGGCGGATGCTCTGCAACCGCACGGCTAAAAAAACGTCCGCGCCAAAAAAGGCGCGGACGGAAGAGGTGGGGAACAATCAGGATTCAGTTGTTTTTTGCCAGAGGGCAGGTTGAAATTTTCAGCAGAGGATATAAGGTGCAAAACCTGATGAGACCGGTAACGAGCGGCAGGACGCCCAGCCAGCCCCAATCGCCTATGGTTGCGGTGATACCCATCCTGTCCGTCATGGCAAGGGCGATCAGGACGAGACCCATCACGATACGTAAAACACGGTCAATACCGCCAACATTTTTCTTCATGGGGAGATTCCTTTTATGGTTGCAAGTGCGTCGAAAAAATCAGGCAGCAGCGACAAATTCGTCGAAGGCAGCCAGTGCTTCGGTAGCCCACATCATTGATGGTCCACCGCCCATGAGGATGCAGACGCCGAGCATTTCTTCGACTTCTTTGCGGGAAGCGCCCAGCTTGGCGAGTGCCTGTGCGTGGAAGATCACACAACCTTCGCAATGATCTGCCACGCCAATCGCCAGCGCGATCAACTCTTTGGTTTTCTCATCCAGCACACCGTCCGCGACAGCGCTTTTGTGCAGGGCGGAAAAGCCGCTCATAGCATCGGGAATGTTCTGGTGCAGGGATTTCAGGCGTCCGCCTATCTTCTGGAAGGTTTCCTGATACGAGGTATTGCTCATGGTGACTCCTTGGTAAAAATGCGGCATGCCGCATGGGTGAAAAAACAATCAAGGTTGCGTTGTGGATGGCGCTTCCTGCGGCGCGCAATAAATCTCCCAGAGCGTCGCCATCATGCGGATAGCCTGAGGATTGTCCAGGCGGTAATAGACAAACTTGCCTTCCTTTTCGGTATCGACCAGACCTTCCTGCCGCAACACCGCCAGTTGTTGCGACAGGGTAGGCTGGCGGATGCCGGTGGCGGCTTCCAGTTCACTGACATTGCAGCGACCTGACCCCATGCTGCACAGCAGCATCAGACGGTCTTCATTTGCCAGCGCTTTCAAGAGCGCGCAGGCGTCTCTGGCGTGTTCGCGCAGGGCGGCAGGGTCAGGTGCGCCGGATGGCGGATGGGGGCAGGCAGACATGGCGATTATCCTGTTAAGATTTAGTCAAACATATTATGTTTTTCTATATTATATAAAAAGAAATTATGTGTCAATCCATTGAGAAATTCGGTAACGGCGGGTTTTTCTTTTAGAATTCCGCCTTTACCGAATTAACGGGCATCTCCATGAAATCCGCCGAAATCCGCGCTAGGTATCTCGAATTTTTTGCGTCCAGGGGCCATCAGGTCGTGGCTTCCAGTTCGCTTGTGCCGCATGACGACCCGACCTTGCTGTTTACCAACGCGGGCATGAACCAGTTCAAGGACGTGTTTCTGGGCTTCGACAAGCGCCCCTATACCCGCGCCGCCACCGCGCAAAAGTGCGTGCGCGCGGGGGGAAAACACAACGACCTGGAAAACGTCGGCTACACCGCGCGGCATCACACCTTTTTCGAGATGCTGGGCAATTTTTCTTTCGGCGACTACTTCAAGCGCGACGCGATTGCCTATGCCTGGGAACTGCTCACCGACGTTTTCAAACTGCCGAAGGACAGGCTCTACGTCACCGTCTATGCCGAGGACGATGAAGCCTATGCCATCTGGACGAAGGATGTCGGCCTTGACCCGGCGAGGGTGATTCGCATCGGCGACAACAAGGGCGCGCGTTACGCTTCCGACAATTTCTGGATGATGGGTGACACCGGCCCCTGCGGGCCGTGCACCGAAATTTTTTACGACCACGGCGCGCACATTCCCGGCGGGCTGCCCGGAACCAAGGAAGAAGACGGCGACCGCTACATCGAAATCTGGAACAACGTCTTCATGCAGTTCAACCGCGACGAGGCGGGCGTCATGCATCCGCTGCCGCGTCCGAGCGTCGATACCGGCATGGGGCTGGAGCGCATTTCGGCGGTGTTGCAGGGCGTGCATTCCAATTACGAAATCGACCTTTTCCAGAAGTTGATTGCGGCGGCGGCGCGGGAAACTTCCAGCACGGATATGGACAGCCCCAGCCTGAAAGTGCTCGCCGACCACATCCGCGCCTGCGCCTTTCTGATTGCCGATGGCGTGATTCCCGGTAACGAGGGACGCGGCTACGTGCTGCGCCGCATCATCCGTCGCGCTATTCGCCACGGTTATAAGCTGGGCGCACGGGCGGCGTTTTTCCATCGTCTCGCGCCCGATCTGGCCGCCGAAATGGGCGACGCCTACCCGGAACTGAAGACAGGCGCGACGCGCATTGTGGACGTGCTGAAAACGGAAGAAGACCGCTTTTTCGCCACCATCGAGCATGGCATGGCGATTCTGGAAGCGGAACTCGCTGCGTTGCAAGAAAAACGCTTCCCCACCTTTGATGGTGAAACCGCCTTCAAACTGCACGACACCTACGGCTTTCCGCTCGACCTGACAGCGGATATCTGCCGCGAACATGGCATTACGGTAGACGCGGCGGCGTTTGACGCGGCGATGGCGCGGCAAAAGGCGCAGGCGCGCGCGGCGGGCAAATTCAGGATGACCGCCAATCTGACTTACGAAGGCGCAAACACCGTTTTTCACGGCTACGAAACACTGGAAGCGAAAGGCAAAATCCTCGCCCTCTACAAGGATGGCGCATCGGTTGCCGTGCTGAACGAAGGCGATCCGGGCGTCGTCGTGCTGGATGCAACGCCGTTCTACGCTGAATCCGGCGGACAGGTCGGCGACCGGGGCGAACTGAAAGGCAACGGTCTTTTTGCCGTGGAAGACACGCAAAAAATCCAGGCCGCCGTGTTCGGTCATCACGGCGTCGTCACCACCGGCAGCCTCAACGTGGGTGAAACCGTACTGGCTCGCGTCGATCATGAGCGCCGCGCCGCCACCGCCCGCAACCACTCCGTCACCCATCTGATGCACAAGGCGTTGCGTGAAGTGCTGGGCGCGCATGTGCAGCAAAAAGGCTCGCAGGTCGATCCCGACAAGACCCGTTTCGATTTTGCTCACCATGCGCCCATGAGCGGGGAAGAAATCCGCGCGGTCGAAGCAAAGGTGAACGCCGAAATTCTGGCAAACAGCGCGACACGCGCCGAAGTGATGGCGCTGGCCGAGGCGCAGACGAGCGGCGCGATGATGCTGTTCGACGAAAAATACGGCGATACCGTGCGCGTGCTTTCCATCGGTTCCTCAAAGGAATTCTGCGGCGGCACCCATGTGGCGCGCACCGGCGACATCGGCCTGTTCAAGATTCTTGCCGAATCCGGCGTCGCGGCGGGGGTGCGCCGCGTCGAAGCCATCACCGGCATGAACGCGTTGCGTTACGCGCAGACGCAGGAACAATGGCTCAATGACATCGCCGCGCAGATCAAGTCCCAGCCTGTCGAAGCTGCCGAGCGCGTCGCAAGCCTCATGGAGCACGCCCGCACTCTGGAAAAAGAAACGCAACGCCTGAAATCGAAACTGGCGGCAAGCCGGGGCGACGCTCTGGCCGCGCAAGCCGTCGACATCGGCGGCGTCAAAGTGCTGGCGACCACGCTGGAAGGCGCGGATGTCGCCGCCCTGCGCGAGACGCTGGACAAGCTGAAAGACAAGCTGAAATCCGCCGCCATCGTGCTGGCCAGCGTACAGGAAGGCAAAGTCAGCCTGATCGCGGGCGTCACCGCCGACCTGACCGGCAAACTGAAAGCCGGAGAACTGGTGAACTTCGTCGCCCGACAAGTCGGCGGCAAGGGCGGCGGCAGACCCGACATGGCGCAGGCAGGCGGAACAGAACCTGAAAACTTGCCGGGGGCGTTAAAAAGCGTCGGGGATTGGGTGGCGGGAAAATTTCATCAATAACGCATAATTTTTCCTGCCGCCGAAGCAAAAAATATTCATGCTGTATGATGGTGATCATTTTGCAACCATTTCTGAATTGCATGTCGCCATGAATCCACTTTCATCCAAAGCAGCGGGCAGGCTTTTACTGAGCATTTTTATTCTTTCCGGTTTTGCCGGATTGATTTATCAATCGGTTTGGTCGCAATATCTTGGCCTGACCCTGGGACATGCCGCCTACGCGCAAACGCTGGTGTTGTCGATTTTCATGGGCGGTATGGCGCTGGGGGCCTGGTTCATCAGTCGCCGCACGATGGGCTGGCAAAAACTGGTGCGGGGATACGCACTGGTCGAACTGTTGATTGGCGTGGTCGGGCTGTCATTTCAGGGCGTGTTTCAGACGTATACCCAGGTTTCTCAGGAAAGCATTCTGCCGCTGCTCGATCACGCGATGCTCGCCCATGCCTATCAATGGAGCACTGCCGCGCTGCTGATTTTGCCGCAAAGCCTGTTACTGGGCGCGACGTTTCCGCTCCTCTCCGCCGGGTATCTGCGGATTTCGCCACAGCAGGATGGCGAGGTTCTGGGCGGACTCTATTTCACCAACAGTCTGGGCGCGGCACTGGGCGCGCTTGCCGCCACCTTTCTGCTGTTGCCCGCATTCGGCCTGCCGGGCACCGTGATGACAGCGGGCGGCCTGAATATCGCTGTTGGTCTTGGCGCATGGTGGGTCAGTTTCTGGATGCGGGAAGGCACGCAAACGGCCTCGGTATCGCAAAGTGCGCTCGTTTCCCCTGCGCCGCTCAGTCCCCCCCAGGCTGAACACATTCGCAAGCTGGGACGCATCATGTTGTTGGCCACCGCCATTTCCGGCGCAACGTCGTTCGTCTACGAACTTGGTTGGGTGCGGATGCTGAATCAGGCATTGGGCAGTTCCATCCACAGTTTTGAATTGATGCTGACCGCCTTTATTCTGGGGCTGGCGTTCGGCGGCTTGTGGATCCGTCGTCGCAGCCGCCGGATCAGTGACCCGATCTGTTATGTGGGCTATGTTCAAGTGTTGATGGGCATTGCCGCGTTGCTCTCCATCCCGGTCTTTGCCCAGAGCTTTCGCTGGGTCGGCTGGATGATGGAGGGGCTGGCGAAAACGGATAACGGCTATATCCTGTTTGAGTTGGGAACCGCCCTCATCTCCTTGTCCGTGATGTTCCCCGCCGCGTTTTTCGCGGGCATGAGTCTGCCCTTGTTTACCATGGCGCTCTTGCGCGCCGGGGCCGATGAGCGCGCCATAGGCCGGATTTACGCCGCCAACACGCTCGGCTCCATTCTGGGCGTCATGATTATGGTGCACGTCCTGATTCCCGTTGTGGGCGTAAAGCTGGGGCTGATGCTGGCGGCGCTCACGGATGTGCTGTTAGGGCTTTATCTCCTGAGAACGCTCAGTCCCGCCCGATTGACGCCCGGCTTTGCCGTTGCTGCGGTCAGTATGCTCATCGCGGTAGGCATCAGCGTACAACTGGGGCAGCTTGACCCTGCCGTGCAGGTATCCGGCGTATTCCGTTCCGGGGAAGCGCGATTGGGCGAGGGGGTTTCTATTCCCTTTCTTAAAGATGGTAAAACGGCCACCGTTGCCATTCGAAGCGGCCAAAGGACGCTTTCCATTGTGACCAATGGCAAGTCTGATGCCGCCATGACGCCCTTCGACCTGCCGCCCGCGCCGGATGAAATGACCATGGTCATGCTGGGGGCAATGCCCTTGATGGCGCACCCGGCGCCCAAAGACATTGCGCTCATTGGTTGGGGATCCGGGTTGAGCACGCATACGGTATTGGGGAGTTCCATCCCGCAAAATGTGGATACGATTGAAATCGAAAAAGTCATGTACGATGCGGCCCGGATTTTCGGTCAGCGGGTTGAGCGCGCCTACGGCGATCCCCGTTCGCAGGTGCGTATTGACGACGCCCGTACTTTTTTTTCGATCGGCGGACGGCAGTACGACGCGATCATCTCCGAACCTTCCAACCCTTGGGTCAGTGGGGTCGCCAATCTGTTTACCGTTGAGTTTTATCAATTCCTGAAAAAGCACCTGAAAGAGGATGGCGTACTGGTGCAGTGGCTGCATACCTATGAAATCAGCGACCCTCTGGTGGCGACCATGCTGGCGGCGCTGGTCAGCGAATTTCCGCATGCCGAAATTTATGCGATTGCCGATGGTGATGTGCTGATTCTCGCCCCCAAAGCACAACCGATCCGTACCTTTCAGGACGCTCCCTGGCGCGAGGAAACGCTGGCGGCGGAACTCGCCCGCGTAGGGCTTGGCAGCATGGATGAAATCACCCTACGCCGGATTGGCGGCGGCGAAGTGATGCGCCAGTATGCCCGTTTATTTGGCGCGCCCATCCACTCCGACTATTACCCGGACGTGTCGCTCAACGCCCCCAGAACACGATTCGAGAACCAGGTGGCGACATTGCTGCCTGATCTGGTGAGCAATGGTCTGCCAGTACTGGATATTCTGGATTGCCGTGTTCCTTTGGGCGCCCGGTCGCAAAACATAACAAACTTGTCCAGTGAAGTCAGTGCCCGGCGCTTCCTTGCGCTGCAGGTCATCGATGCCCTCCGGCAGGGACGCATCGGCGATGAGTTCAAACAGAATATGGCGTCGAATACGCAGGCCATCAGCTACGCGCTCACCATCACACAACAAACCGTCCGCCTTGATACGCCGGAACAACTGCTGGAATGGAGCGCCGCCCTCTCGGTACTGGCGGAACGCTCCATCGGCGCGTTGCCTGCGGAAGATCTGCGAGAGATCTGGAAACCCGCGCCCAACTGGCTGCCCGCCAAAGCAGCGCAGACGCCGTTGGCGGCGGCGCTGCTGCGAAGCTATGCGGCGACGGCGGCGCGCAACGCGGAGGCCATGCAGAAGGAAGCCGAAGCCGTATTGTCCATGCCGGACGCGGACAAGCTTTCCCCGGAAACCCGTGAGCACCTGCTGGTGATTGCCATGCTGGGCGCATTGGGTCGCGGCGATAGCCAGAAAGCCATTGCCCTTGATCAGGAGACTCGCGGCACTATCGCCGCCCGTTTTATGCCGATCAGAAGCTATCTGCTGGCGTGGGCAGATAGCGGCGTGCCCGCCTGTGTTGCCCGTAAATGACAGACGCCAACGTTGATTAAAACGGCAACTTCACCCCCGGCCAAACGCTGGTCAGGGCTTGTCTGAAATCTTCCTGAATGCGGTTCAATGCCGCGCTGTCATCGGCTTCGAAGCGCAGCACGACGACGGGTGTGGTGTTGGAAGCGCGCGCCAGGCCGAAGCCGTCGGCGTATTCGACACGCAGGCCGTCGATGGTGATGCGGGTGCGTTCATTCGTGAAACGTCCGTCGCGCTTTAGCTTTTCCACGAGCGCGACCGGCTCGCCTTCCTGCATGTTGATGTTGAGTTCCGGCGTGGAAACCGCCTTGGGCAGGGCGTGCAGCACCGGATTGGCGTCGGGGCTGCGGGAGAGGATTTCCAGCAATCTCGCGCCCGCGTAGAGGCCGTCGTCGAAACCGTACCAGCGTTCCCTGAAAAAGACGTGGCCGCTCATCTCCCCCGCCAGCGGCGCGCCGGTTGCTTTCAATTTTGCCTTGACGAGCGCGTGACCGGTATTCCACATCAGGGGCTTGCCGCCGTGCTCGCGGATCCACGGGTCGAGCAGGCGCGTGCATTTCACGTCGTAGATGATCTCGCCGCCCGGCACGCGGGCGAGCACATCGGCGGCGAAGAGCATCAACTGGCGGTCGGGATAGATGATTTCGCCCGCTTTGCTGACCACGCCCAGCCGGTCGCCGTCGCCATCGAAGGCAATGCCGAGTTCGGCGCCGCCGGTTTGTAACGCCCGGATGACATCGGCGAGGTTTTCAGGTTTTGAGGGGTCGGGATGGTGATTGGGAAAATGTCCGTCGACCTCGCAAAAGAGTGGCGTGACCTCGCAGCCCAGACGCCGGAAGAGTTCGGGCGCGACCGCCCCGGCGACGCCATTGCCACAATCCATGACGATTTTTAACGGACGGGCGAGTTTGATGTCGCCTGTGATGCGATTGAGATAGGCGGGCAGCACATCGGCCTGTCGGCGTTGCCCCTCTCCCTGACTCAAACGCCCGGATTCGGCACGGGTTTTCAGGTGCTGGATGGCCTCCAGCGCCAGGGTTTCACCACCGATAACCATTTTCAGACCGTTGTAATCAGGCGGGTTGTGGCTGCCGGTGACGGAGACGCAGGAATGACAATCGAGTTCGTGCGCCGCGAAATAGGTGACGGGCGTCGGCACGCAGCCGATGTCGATTGCGTCAATGCCCGCCGCACAAATGCCTTCCATCAGGGCGTCCGCCAGTTCCGTGCCGGAGAGACGGCCGTCGCGTCCCACCGCGATGGCGCGCTGGTTTTTTTCGCGGGCGAGCGAACCGAGCGCGTGACCGATCTGGCGCACGATGGCGGGCGTCAGCGTTTTGCCGACGATGCCGCGAATGTCATAGGCTTTGAAAATTTCGGGAGGCAGCATTTGAATGTCCTCTGAAGGGTTGTTGTCCGGTTTGAGTTCCGGCGGCTTCGCCGCCGCATTCTGAACGGTCTTCTGTCCTCCGTCCGCTGTCCTCTGAACCGGCAGATCGTCATCCATCAGGATACGAAATCCCGGCCCTTCCAGATCGTCGAACTGCCCGCCGCGCACCGAACGCCAGAAAATCACGGCGATGACAAAAACGAGGGCGACCGAGAAGGGGATGAGCAGGTAGAGGCTTTCCATCAGGCTTCCTTTTTCTGGATGCGTAAAGCGTTTACGACGACCAGCAACGAACTGGCCGACATGCCGATGCCCGCCGCCCAGGGCGGGACAAGACCGGCGATGGCCAGTGGCAGGGCGAGGAGATTGTAAATGAAGGCCCAGGCGAGATTCTGACGAATGACGGTGAGGGTGAAACGGCTTTTACGCACCCCGGCGCGCAGGTGTTCGAGATTTTCGGAAAGCAGCACCAGATCGGCCTGGGTGCGCGCCAGTTGCGCGCCGGAACCCATGGCGATGGAAACCTGCGCCTGCGCCAGCACCGGCGCGTCGTTTACGCCATCGCCCACCATCGCCACGATTGCGCCTTGCGCTTGCAAGGCTTGCACGGCGTCGCGTTTGTCCTGCGGGGACATTTCGCCGGATACCGTCTCCATGCCGAGTTCCCCCGCCACCCGTTCGGCGACAGGCGTGGCGTCGCCGGACATCAGGAGCGTGCGGCAGCCGGATGCCTTGAGGTCGGCGATCAAGGCGCTCGCTTCGGGCCGGAGGTCGTCGCCCAGACGGAAAAACGCCCAAACCCCTGTCTCATCGCCCAACGCCAACACGGTGTCGCCCGCCTCCTGCCAGCCTTGCGGCCATTCACCCGCGTTGGCGGGGCTGGAATGCGCGAACACGTAATCGGGACGACCGATGTAAAACCTGCGACCTTCTATCTCGCCGGACACTCCCTGCCCGGGTTCGGCTTGCGCGTCCCTGACCTGCAGGCACGTCGCATCCGGGCAGCGTTCGCGCGCCGCCCGTTTCAATGCCTGCGCCAGCGGGTGTTCGGAAGCCTGTTCCAGACTGGCGGCCAGCGTCAACGCCTGTTCTTCATTCGCGCCGCTGATGGCGAGCAATTGCATTCTGCCCTGCGTCAGCGTTCCGGTTTTGTCGAAAACAAAATGGGTGGCGCGGGCGAGGGTTTCTAACGCGTGACCGTGCGTGACTAACAGTCCCTCTTTCGCCAGCGCGCCGGAAGCGACGGTGAGCGCGATGGGGGTGGCCAACGCCAGCGCGCAGGGGCAGGTGACGACCAGCACGGAAACCGTGATCCAGAGCGCATGCTGCGGGTCGAACCAGCACCAGCCCGCCGCGGTCAGCACGGCGACGACGAGGACGGCGAGGACGAACCATTGCGCCACCCGGTCGGCGACGACGACGATGCCGGGCTTTTCGGTGGCGGCGCGCTCCATCAGCCGGATGATGGCGGACAGGCGCGTACCCTCGCCAATGGCGCTGACGCGGACAATCAGCGGGCTTTCCACATTCACCGCGCCGCCGGTCACCGTGTCGCCCGGCGTTTTTTTCACCGGACGGCTTTCGCCGGTCAGGAGCGCTTCGTTGGCGTTGCTCGCGCCTTCCTGCACCGTGCCGTCGCAAGGGATGATTTCGCCGGGCGGCACGAGCACCGCATCCCCCGCATTCAGTTCCGCCACCATCACCTGTTCCGCCTCGCCCGCCGCCGGATACTGTGGCAAGCGTTGGCAGAAGGCGGGTACGAGTTTCGCCAGGGCTTCGCTGACGCTGACCGCTTTTTGACGCGCCACCATTTCCAGATAGCGCCCGCCCAGCAGGAAGAACACGAACATGGCGACGGAATCAAAATAGACTTCGCCACTTCGCGTCAGCGTGGCCCAGACCGAGGCGGCGAAGGCCGTGCTGATGCCCAGCGCCACCGGCACATCCATGCCGACGCGCAAAAACTTCAGGTCGCGCAGAGCGCCTTTGAAAAACGGCGCGGCGGAATAGAGCACGACCGGCAGCGTCAGCAACAGGCTGGCCCAGCGGATCAGGGTTTCGATGTCCGCTGTCATCTCACCTTCGCCTGCAATATAGGCGGGGACGGCGTACATCATCACCTGCATCATGCCGAAGCCCGCCACCCACACTCGCCAGAGCGCGCTGCGGCGTTCCTTTTGCGCCAGCTCCTCGTAGCGCGAGGCATCATAGGGATGGGCGCGATAACCGATGGCGGCGATGGCGGTCAGAATGTCGGAAAGTTTGATGCGTTCTTCGTCCCAACGCACGCGGGCGCGACGGGTGGCGTAATTGACTTCGACGCCGGTAACGCCCGGCAATTGCCCGATGTGGCGTTCGTTCAGCCAGACGCAGGCGGCGCAGGTGATGCCTTCCAGCATCAACGACGCCTCGCGCTCGTGTTCGCCCAGAGAACGGACAAAACTTTTCTGGAATTCGTCGTGATCGAACAGCGCCAGTTGGTCGAGGATGGCCGGTTTCGCCTCGCGCTGTGATTCCGGCAGGGCATCGCGGCTTCGATAATAATCCGCAAGGCCGTTCGCTACGATGGCTTCCGCCACCGCCTGACAACCCGTGCAACACACGGCGCGGGGTTGTTCGAGAATGTTTACCGATAAATCCACATCCGCCGGAACAGGCAGACCGCAGTGATAACAGGTGTGCGCGGACGCGGCGGATTCGGTCATGGTGTTTTCGGAAGCGTGAAGGTTCGCCAGTATAACCGCGATGAGCGCAGGGTGAGGCGGTTCATGAACAGGGCGATTGCATGCAAGCCGACGCCCTGCATTGAGGGCGGCGTTGAAAGCCGCGCGCTCCGGGGGAGGCGCCTCGAAGGGACGGAGGGCGTGGGGCGCGCGGGGCGACTGCGGCGGTGGAAGGAAGCGAAATCAGGGCTACTGTTTAACTGAAAACATGGCGCGTCCACTGTTTTCCTGTTTTCGCGGATCGTGCCCCCGGCGCTTGATGTTTATTCTGGATGCAATTTGGGCTGGAGATATAATCTTTGCTTCACATTTTCCCTGCTTTTGGTAAAGGAATCGCCATGAAGCCAACGTTGTTGCTTTTACTTTTTCTTGCGCTTTCAGGTGTCTTATGCGCGGAGCCTGCGGAAAAAAATAGTGTATCCGTACAGGCGGTAGAACCCCAGTTTGAAGACTACCCTGTCAGCATCTATAAAGGGAAGGTTATTATCCCCGGTAAATTCAAAAAGGATAAAGAAGGAATCTGGCGCGACGAGTTCGGGAAGGGCATGGGTGATCCACAGATTAATTTTGCCGGGAAGTACTTTCTCTCGGAGCATAGCTGTGGTTTCGAATGTAGATATTATGAACTCACGGATTTGACTTCGGGCAGGTCTGTGCCAGGGTTGAACATGTTTGCAAGCGGCGATCCGCCAAACATGACACGCGAGGGTTATCCTTATCTGACGCTCCTGAGTTACAGGGCTGATAGCGCAATGATCGTTGCACTATATCTGATCGATAAGGGGGTAGCTGGCGAATATGATTGTCGGGAACGTGTCTTTTTATTTGATGAAGCGGAACAAATCAGGCCGATTACCAGGACAAAATACAATAGGTGCAGCCCATGATTTCCAGCCAAACAGCCGCAAGCTGAATGACAGGGAAACGCCGCGCAGTTGCCGCGAGGCGTTACCCGAATTTCAGCAAGGCAATGGAAATATTGTCGCCCTTGTTTTCTCCCCGCGCCCGCACCAGCCGGATGAGTGTGTTCAACACCTCACGCGCAGTGCCGGTGGTCACCAGAGCGCCCAGTTCCTCATCATCGAAATAGCCCCACAAGCCATCGGAGCAGAGCAGGAAGCTGTCGCCGGGATGAATGTCGTCTACGCCGCCGAAATCCAGTTTGGGGGTTTCGGCGCCGCCCAGAGAAGTCAGCAAAATATTGCGGTTGGGATGTGTTTCGGCCTCGTCCGCCGTGATCTTGCCGGTTTGCACCAGATGCTCCACGTAAGAATGATCAATGGTGCGTACGCGCAGGTGCAGGCCGCGAAACGCATACAGGCGGCTGTCGCCGCAATGCGCCCAGATGCAGTGGCGTCCGCCGGGTTGCAGCATCAGCGCCACCCCTGTGCTGTGCGGGTCTTTTTCATTGATGAAGCGCGTGGTCTTAATCATCTCGTGCGCTTCCATGAAACTTTCTTTCAGCATGGCGTGCGGGTCTTCATTCGGGCCCCAACGCTGGAAATTGCCACAAACCGTATGCACCACCTGTTCCGCCGCCAGTGCGCCGCCGGTATGACCGCCCATGCCGTCCGCCACAATCGCCAACGCAGCGCCGGAAGTGCGCGTGTGCGCCACCAGCGCCAGTCTGTCCTGTTGCTCACTGCGGTCTCCCTGATGCTGCGCGATGCAGGCGTCCAGTTTTAGCGTCATGCATACTCCCGGTTCAAAATCGTTTCACGTTTGAGTCATGTGCGAAAGACGACAGTATACTGTACTGTACAAATATTTTTTGCTGTACACACTATGGGCAACAGACTCTCCAAAATTATCACCCGCACGGGCGACGCGGGAACGACAGGGCTGGGCGATGGTTCGCGTGTCGCCAAAACCAGTCTGCGTATTCAGGCCATCGGCGAAGTTGACGAACTCAATTCCGCGCTGGGCCTGCTGCTGGCCGAACCCGATCTGCCGGTCGCTGTGCGCGAGGCGTTGCTCAGCGTGCAACACGATCTTTTCGATCTCGGCGGCGAACTGTGCATTCCCGGCGCAGAGGCAATCGGCGCGCAGCACGTCGAGCGTCTGGAAAGACTGGCCGGGGAATTTAACGCCGACCTGCCGCGCCTGAAAGAATTTATCCTGCCCGGCGGCAGTCGCGCCGCCGCGCTGGCCCACCTTGCCCGCGCCATCTGTCGCCGCGTTGAACGCGGCATCGTGCGCCTGGGCGAGGCGAAGGAAGAAGGCGGCGTGCGTGAAGCCCCGCGCCGCTACATCAACCGGCTCTCCGATCTGTTGTTCATTCTGGGCCGCTTTCTGAATCGCGTGGCAGGAGAAGCAGACGTATTGTGGTTCAGAGGACAGAAGACAGAGGACAGGGGACAGTAAAGTCAGCGGCGCGTTGCGCCGCATGATGGCTGTTCTCTGCCGTTAGTCCTCAGTCTTCTGGTTCGCGGGATGTTTTCCGGCTTCCAGTGCGCCAGTGCCCACGCCCAGACTTCCGCTACGCTCGCTTTTGACAATTCCTGCGGCGGGCGTTGACCCAGAAAGGCGAGCGCCCGCGTCAGATTGGCGACGGGCTGCCTGACATCCAACGCCGGCGCGCCGGTCTGCTTGGAAAGTTTTTCGTCCGCCGCGTTGGTCGCCACCGGCACATGCAGATATTCCGGCACATCGTAGCCCAGACAGCGTTGCAGATAAATCTGGCGTGACGTGGAATCGAGCAAATCCGCGCCGCGCACGATATGGGTAATGCCCTGAAAGGCATCGTCGACCACCACCGCCAGTTGGTAGGCGAATTGTCCATCCGCGCGCCAGAGGACAAAATCACCGACATCACGCGCCAGATTCTGGCAGATGCGCCCCTGAATGCGGTCGATAAAGGCGATGTCCGCGTCTTCTGTCCGCAAGCGCCAGGCGCGGGCTATCCGACCCGGCGGCAGGCCGTGCCGACAGGTTCCGGGATAGCGCAGGCCGCCATCAATGGCGCGGATGTCGGTGGCGACGGCAATTTCCCGGCGCGAACAGGCGCAAGGGTAGGCAAGCCCTCTGGACTGCAATGTGGCCAACGCTTCCCGGTAGGCTTCCCGCCGCCGACTCTGCCAGAGCGTTTCGCCCTCCCAGACAAAGCCATGCGCTTCAAGGCAGGCGAGAATGGCCTCTGCCGCGCCCGGCACAGTGCGCGGCGTATCCACATCCTCCATGCGCACCCGCCATTCTCCACCACGCGCGCGCGCTTCCAGACAGGAAGCCAGCGCCGCCAGCAGCGAGCCGAAATGCAATTCGCCCGTCGGACTGGGCGCGAAACGACCACGGCAGATCATCGGAAATCAGACGCCGAAAAAAGAAAACGCCCATTCTCCCATACGGGGACGGGCGTTTCACGATGCCCTGTCGATTTTACCAGGGCAATCGCACACGCAGATGTCGTCAGCTTTTGAGGAAACGCGTTGGCCATCAGCGGTTGATGAGGTGGCAGTATCGTTTGCGGCGCTTCACGCCCAAAAGTCGAACGCGTCGACC
>JAISRR010000147.1 GCA_031273565.1 Zoogloeaceae bacterium
CCAAAATCCCAATCGCTTTCAACTTCCTCCGCCGTCCTTTACACTGACCTCTTTCTACCTTTCAACCCACTCCACCTTCTCCTCTCTTCAGGCTCATTCCTGAATTGGAAAATACTAACCCTCCGACGATTTGCGCCTGCAAAATTAGCGGGGATGCGGCGGACTGGCTCGCGTAGTATGATTGCCGCTTGCGTCCGCTGGTTTCACTGCCCCTCCAAAAACACGCGCAGCGACGCTTTCAATAAGGATACCAATATCATGACGGAGACTTTTTACGAAGTGCTGCGTCGCCAGGGCATCACCCGGCGCAGCTTCCTGAAATTTTGCAGTCTGACGGCAACTTCGCTGGGGCTTTCCGCGGCGGCGATCCCCAGAATCGCTGAGGCGCTGGAAAACAAGCCGCGCACGCCGGTCTTGTGGCTGCACGGGCTGGAATGCACCTGCTGTTCGGAATCCTTCATTCGCTCGGCGCATCCGCTCACCAAAGATGTCGTGCTCTCCATGCTCTCCCTCGATTATGACGATACCCTGATGGCCGCCGCCGGGCATCAGGCCGAGGCGATCATCGAGATGGTGAAGAAAAAATACAAGGGCAATTACATTGTGGCGGTGGAAGGCAATCCGCCCCTGAACGAAGACGGCATGTTCTGCATTCAGGGCGGGCGGCCTTTCGTGGAAAAACTGAAAGAAACCTGCGCCGACGCCAAAGCAGTCATCGCCTGGGGTTCCTGCGCCTCATACGGCTGCGTGCAGGCGGCGCGCCCCAATCCGACCCGCGCCACGCCGATCAACAAGGTCATCACCGGCAAGCCGATCATCAATGTGCCGGGTTGCCCGCCCATCGCTGAAGTGATGACTGGCGTGGTGACTTACCTGCTCACGTTCGAGCGCATTCCCGAACTCGACCGTCAGGGGCGTCCCAAGATGTTTTACGGGCAGCGCATCCACGATAAATGCTATCGGCGCGGGCATTTCGACGCCGGGCAATTCGTTGAAGCCTGGGATGACGATTCGGCGAAGAAGGGTTATTGCCTCTACAAAATGGGTTGCAAGGGACCGACCACCTACAACGCCTGTTCCTCGATGCGCTGGAACGGCGGCATTTCCTGGCCGGTGCAATCCGGGCACGGTTGCATCGGCTGTTCCGAAGACGGTTTCTGGGACAAGGGCAGTTTTTATGATCGCGTAACGGGCATCCACCAGTTCGGCATTGAGGCCAACGCCGACATGATCGGCGGCGCGGTGGCCATTGGCACCGGCGCAGCGATTGCCGCGCACGCGGCGATCACGGCCTTAAGCCGTATTCGTCGGCAACCGGCGGAAACGACCGAAAACGCGGAACCCTAAAAGGAGAACATGAATGAGCGCTTACGAGACGCAAGGTTTCAACCTCGACAATTCCGGTCGCCGCGTGGTGGTCGACCCCGTTTGCCGCATCGAAGGCCACATGCGGGTGGAAGTCAATCTGAACCGCAATAACGTCATCACCAACGCGGTATCCACCGGCACCATGTGGCGCGGGCTGGAAGTCATCCTGAAAGGCCGCGACCCGCGCGACGCCTGGGCGTTTACCGAGCGCATCTGCGGCGTGTGCACCGGCACGCACGCGCTCACGTCCATCCGCGCAGTGGAAGACGCGCTGGCCATCCAGATTCCCGAAAACGCCCACCTGATCCGCAACATCATGCAGTTGACCCTGTATATTCACGATCATCTGGTGCACTTTTACCACCTGCACGCGCTGGATTGGGTGGATGTGGTTTCCGCCCTGAAAGCCGACCCGCAGAAGACTTCCGCGCTGGCGCAAAGCATTTCTTCCTGGCCCCTGTCTTCGCCCGGCTATTTTCGTGATGTGCAGGCGCGCCTGAAAAAATTCGTCGACAGCGGTCAGCTTGGCCCCTTCTCGAACGCCTATTGGGGCAATCCGGCCTACAAGCTGCCGCCGGAAGCCAACCTGATGGCGGTCACGCATTATCTGGAAGCCCTCGACTTCCAGAAGGAAATCGTCAAGATTCACGCCATTTTCGGCGGCAAGAATCCGCACCCCAACTGGCTGGTGGGCGGCGTGCCCTGCGCCATCAATCTGGAGGGCACGGGCGCGGTCGGCGCGGTCAACATGGAACGCCTGAATCTGGTGAAGAGCGTCATCGACCAGGCCGCTGCCTTCATCGAACAGGTTTACATCCCTGACCTCATCGCCATCGCCTCGTTCTACAAGGGCTGGCTCTATGGCGGCGGCATCGCCTCGCAAGCCCTGCTTGCCTATGGCGACATTCCCGACCGCGCCAACGACTATTCCGCAGGCAATTTGCTGTTGCCGCGCGGCGCGATCATCAATGGCGATCTTTCCACGATTCACGAAGTCGACCTGAAAGACCCGGAACAGATTCAGGAATTCGTCACCCACTCCTGGTACAAGTACCCGGATGAATCGAAGGGGCTGCATCCCTTCGATGGCGTGACGGAACCCAATTTCGTGCTGGGGCAAAATACCAAAGGCGAAAAAACCCGCGTCGAATCTTTCGACGAAAGCGGCAAATATTCCTGGATCAAGGCCCCGCGCTGGCGCGGACACGCGATGGAAGTCGGTTGCCTGTCGCGCATGGTGCTGGCCTACCTGCAACCCCAGCGTTACCCCTTTGTCAAGGAAACCATTGATGGCGTGCTGAAAAAACTCGACCTGCCCCTCACCGCGCTTTTCTCCACGCTGGGGCGCACCGCCGCGCGCGGCATCGAAACCCTGTACTGCGTCAAGCTGCAACAGCAGATGTTCACCCGCCTGATGGACAACCTGAAAGCGGGCGACCATAACACGGCCAATATCACCCGCTGGGACCCCGCGACCTGGCCCGACGAGGCTGCGGGCGCGGGGTTCACGGAAGCGCCACGCGGGGCGCTTGGGCACTGGATCAAAATCAGGAATGGCAAGATCGACAATTACCAGTGCGTCGTGCCGACCACCTGGAACGGTTCCCCGCGCGATCCCAAGGGGCAGATCGGCGCGTTCGAGGCAAGCCTTCTGAACACGCCGCTGGCCAAGGCCGACGAGCCGCTGGAAATCCTGCGCACCCTGCATTCCTTCGATCCCTGCCTTGCCTGTTCCACGCATGTGATGGGTCCGAACGGGCAGGAAATGAGTTCGGTCAAGGTGCGTTAAAAACCCGACAAAGGAAAATGCCATGCTTTCCCAACACGACATACAGGAAGCTGAACGGAGCGGTCATCAGGTCTATTCCGTCTACGTTTTTGAGGCTCCGCTCCGAATCTGGCACTGGATGAACGCGCTCCTCATGGTCATCCTCGCCGCCACCGGCTACCTGATCGGCAAACCCTTGCCCACACTGGCTGGAGAGGCCGCCGACCATTACATGATGGGCTACATCCGCTTCGCGCATTTTGTCGCCGGTTATCTGTTTGCCGCCGGTCTGGTCGCGCGACTGTACTGGGCCTGCGTCGGCAACCATCACGCCCGGCAGATTTTTCTCCTGCCCTTCACCGACAAGGAATGGTGGCGCGAAGTGCTCTACGAACTGCGCTGGTATCTGTTTCTGGAGCAGACGCCGAAGAAATACCTGGGACACAACCCGATGGCGCTCCTGATGATGTTCTTTTTCTTCACCGTGTTTGCTTTCGGCATGACGTTTACGGGCTTCGGGCTTTTTGTCGAGTTCAGGGGGTCTGGCGGCATCGGCGATTGGCTTTTCGGCTGGGTTGTGCCGCTCCTGGGCGGCTCGCAACAGACACATACCTGGCACCGTCTGGGCATGTGGCTGATGATGAGTTTTGCCGTCCTGCACGTTTACGCCGCCATCCGCGAAGAAGTGCTCTCCAAACACTCGCTGATTTCCACCATGATTTCAGGCTGGCGGATGTTCAAGAACTGAACGGAACGAATGTTCCGTTCAGTTCAGGAATCAGAGGTCAGGTATCAGAAAGAGTTAGCGGCTGCGATAGTGGCTGCGGCGCGCCCGGTAACTTTCTGATACCTGACCCCTGATGAATCAAACCCCGAACCGGGAAATCAGGTCAAAAGAGGTTTCCTTGCCGACCTGCTCACCATGCGCGTCCAGCCATTGCCTCGCTTCGGCGTAGCCAATATCGTGCAGCTTTTTCAGAAACGGCCAGTCGGCGGCGACCTTGGAGGCGCTGCCGTATTTCAAGAGCAGGTCGGCGGATTCCAGCAGGTGAAAACGGGTTTCCAGCGTGTAGCGTTCGAGGTCGTTGGGTTCGCGCAGGGCGCGTCCCAGAATGCGTTGCAGACTGGTCGGCCAGCTTCGGCGTTCGCCTTCCTTGGAATCTCTGGCCTGACTGTAGGCAATGATGTTGGCAAACAACAGCATTTCCCGCAACAGACTGGTGTTGAACGCCAGTTCCATCGCGCGCGCGCGGATTTCTTCGGCGGTTTTGGGCGTAGCGCCATAGGCGGGCGGCGCCAGCAACACGAGCAGGATGTCACGCGAATGGCATTCGTAAAACAGGGGGAAAACCGGCGGGTTGGCGGCGTAACCGCCATCCCAGTAGGGTTCGCCGTCAATCACGATAGCCTGATGCAGCATCGGCAGGCAGGCGGAAGCGAGCACGGCGTCGGCGTCGATTTCCTCGGTGCGAAACAGGCGCAGCTTGCCCGTATTGGCATGGGTAGCGGCGAGAAACAGACGCACCGGACTATCCAGACGCAGGCCGATAAAGTCGATTTTTTTCAGGACTTTGCGCAGGGGATTGAAATTGAGCGGGTTCAACTGGTACGGCGAGATGTAATGCATCCAGTTCATCATGGCCATGGTGGTCGGCAACAGCGCCTGTTTTTCGCCGCTCAGACTGGGCACGGAAATGGAAAAATCCAGCGGCACGCTGTCGGCAATGTCGCGCCAGAATTCCGCCAGCGCCTGCCGCGCGCCTTCCTTGCCGCCCTTCATCAGACCGTCGGCCAGCACCACGGCGTTCATGGCGCCGGCGCTGGTGCCGCTCACGCCGTCAAAATCGAAACGCCCGTCTTCCAGCAGACAATCCAGCACGCCCCAACTATACGCACCATGCGCGCCGCCGCCCTGCAATCCAAGATTGAGGGTGCGTCGTCCGGTGTCATTTTCCGTGCTCATTGATGATTCTCCTTGATTGACGGCTCATGCAACGCCTAGGATACTTCGTTACGGCGTAAATCCGGCAGAAGATTTGCGTTATTTGCTTTTTCATTGCAGGGAATATTCATGCAGGGTCTTTCCAGATTCACCAGAAACGCTTTCCCCGGCGCGCCGGGGCCGGTCGTCGTCATCGTCATGGACGGTTACGGCATTGCGCCCGATGACGCGGGCAACGCCATCTCCGCTGCCCGCACACCCGCGCTGGATACGCTGTTCGCGCATTATCCGCACATTCTGTTACAGGCGCATGGCAAGGCGGTCGGCATGCCGTCCGACGACGACATGGGCAATTCCGAAGTCGGCCACAACGCCATCGGCGCGGGTCAGGTCTATGCCCAGGGCGCGTCGCTGGTCGCCCAGGCGATTCAGGATGGCAGCCTCTGGCAGGGAAATGCCTGGCGGGAAATTATCGCCGAAACCAAAGCAACGCCTCAAGGCGTTTTGCATTGCATCGGACTTTTCTCCGACGGCAACGTGCACAGCCACATCGACCACCTGAAGGCGCTGCTCGCGCAGGCCAGGGCGGAAGGCATACGACGGGCGCGCGTCCACGCCCTGCTCGATGGCCGCGACGTGCCGGAAACCAGCGCCCTTGATTACATCCTGCCGTTTGAAACCTTTCTGGCGGAAATTTCCGACGCCGGTTTTGACGCCCGCATCGCCTCCGGCGGCGGTCGGCAGGTCATCACGATGGATCGCTACGAAGCCAACTGGAACATGGTGGAAAAAGGCTGGCGCGCGCATGTGCTGGGCGAGGTGGACGGGGGCGAAACCTTCCCTGACATCGTAAGCGCCGTGCACACCCTGCGTAAACGTCATCCCGGCGTCATCGACCAGGATTTGCCGCCCTTTGTGATTGCGGCAGACGGAAAACCCGTCGGCGCGATTCACGATGGCGACGCCGTGGTGTTTTTCAATTTTCGCGGCGACCGCGCGATTGAAATCAGCCGCGCCTTCGAAGAAGCCGATTTCGATAAATTTGACCGCCAGCGCGTGCCCAGAGTCGCCTACGCCGGGATGCTGCAATATGATGGCGACCTGCAACTGCCCAGGCGTTTTCTTGTGCCGCCCCCCGCCATCAAAAACACCCTGAGCGAATGGCTCTCCCGTTCTGGAATCCGCCAGTTCGCCTGCTCGGAAACGCAGAAATTCGGGCATGTCACCTATTTCTGGAATGGCAACCGTTCCGGGAAATTCGCGGGCGAGGTCTGGCAGGAAGTGCCGAGTGACGTTATTCCATTTGAACAACGCCCGTGGATGAAATCCGCCGAAATCGCCGACGCCATGATTGCCGCCCTCCAGAGTGGTGAATACCGGCTGCTGCGCTGCAATTTCGCCAATGGCGACATGGTGGGGCACACCGGCAATTTTCGCGCCGCGACCCTGGCGATTGAAGCCGTCGATCTGGCGCTTTCCCGCCTGCTGCCCGCCATCGACGCGGCGGGCGGCGTGGCGCTCATCACCGCCGACCACGGCAACGCCGACGAAATGTTTGAACTCGACAAAAAAACCCGCGCGCCCAAACGGAACCTGGACGGTAGCGCCAAAGCGAAAACTTCCCACACATTAAATCCCGTACCGCTGATTCTGTATGGCGGCAGTGACAAGCTGGGGCTGAACCCCTTGCCGGACGCCAGCCTCGCCAACCTCGCCGCCACCATCGCGGAATTGCTCGGTCTGGAAAAACACGATAGTTGGCGGGAAAGCCTGCTGTCGTCGGCGGGGTAAGCGGAGATGTCGGGTTATGCGGACTTGCTAGAAAAGTTGGCATCCCTGCCAACACAGCGAAAAAGGAACAGCGTGCAAAAATATATTTTCATGGCTCTGATCGTCGTAACCCTCACCGCTTGCGCGGAACCGGTGAGCGAAAACCGCCCTGTCACCCTTGAAATGCACATGGTCGACGACACGCCAGGCGCGTTGGAAAGCGCGCTTGCCGGTAACGTGCCTGACGATACCGAGTTATATAGCGATCATGACAATCTCCCGCTGCTGGTTAACAAGCAGGTAAAAATCACTAACGCACACTTGAAAGACGCGCAAACTGATTTCAGCCAAAACTATGAAGCCGCGATATCCATTAGTCTCAATGCCACAGGCACACGTACCTTCTGCGAACTCACGCGCGAGAATATTGGCAAGCGCGTGGCGGTACTGCTCATTGAGGACGGCAAGCTGTGGGGTGCTAATATGTTTGGACAATGACGAGGGGATGGGGTGGGGCGGGGAGGGGGCGTGGTTGTTTGGGTTTTGGGGTGGTGGGGGGGAAAGTTTGTTCAAAGGTTTTAGCACGGGATTATGGGATTTTTGTGGGGATTTGCTACTAACTTTGAGCAGAAATATATCAAAAATTATCACGGGGTCAGGGCTTTCAGGAGGGCAAGGGCGCGGGGGCGGTCGGCGGCGGGGAGCGCTCGGTACTGAGCGAGCAAGGCTTGCTCTTCCGGGGTCAGGGGCGGGGGCGTTTCAGCGGCGGCGGCGAGCGGGGGATGGTCGGCTGGAAGCCGCGCCGTTACCGGGGTTGCGGTAAATTCACGCCCCGTCGCCAACCAGTCCAACGAAACACCGGCTGCGCGGGCAATGGCTAGGGCGTGGCGCAATCCGGGCGGGCGTTTGCCATTCAAATACTCGGAAATTTGACCATGACCAATGCCACATTTCCGCGAAAAACTACGGATTCCATCATCGCCAATGATGCTTCGTATGTTTTCCGCGACGTTCTTTTCGTCGAGTAGAAAAGAACGCTCGACGTTCTTTTCTGTAACAGGCGTTCTTTTCATAATTTTTCTCATGTTGACACCGGTCGATTTTTCGACCATTATGCATCCATGGATACGATTTTACACCCTCAAGACTGGCATAAAACCGATGTGGTTGCGGCGCTGCACAAGCGCGGTTTGTCACTGCGGCGGCTGTCGGTCGCCAACGGCCTGACGCCGCGCGCGCTGGGCATTGCGCTGCACCGGCGCGCGCCCAAGTACGAGCGGATCATTGCCGCCGCCATCGGCGTAGATGCCCGCGAAATATGGGGGTCACGCTATGTCTGAGGCATTTTTCACGGCGCAGGCGCTGGCGGGGGCGGCGGGGATGCCGACAACATCGCTCAGAGTGCGTGCACGGCTGGAATTTTTTTTGCCTGATGCGGTCGAAAAATCGACCGGCAAAGGCCACCTCTACCCCTTTTCCGTCCTCCCTCTCGCCACGCAAGCCGACCTGATTTCCCGCGCCGTGCCGGGGTGGGTGTTGACGGAATCCGGCAAAGGGCGACCTGAGACGCCCGACGAAACCGCGCTTCGGTGCGCTCCGCGCGGGGCGGCTTCTGTGCCCGCTGTCAAGGCGGCGCAGCCTGCCCCGGCGCGGGTGGCTGCCAAACCCTCCGCCGCGCTGGTGGCGCGGGACTGGCAGCGGGAATGCGCGAACGCGCGCGCCGTACTGGTCAGGGAGGTTTTATACCTCTCCAAGTACGAAAAAATTGCCGTCAGTACCGCCGCTGACCGCATCACGAACGTCATTTTGAATCGCACGGCGGACGAGGGCGTGACCAGCATCAATAGTATGGAGACGCTGACGCGGATTGCGGCCAAGGCGGTGGCGCGGAAAGACGGGGCGCGGCTGCCTTCGGCGCAATCTTTGCGGCGGTGGTGCAGCATCTATAAACAGCATGGCGGGGACAGTAACGCCGTCGCCGCCGTCGCCGCGCTGACGCCCGCCGCGCGGGAAGCGGGGGATGAATTGCCCTCGTGGTTGCCCGCGCTGCTGGCGGCGTGGCAGAAGCCGATGAAACCGGCGCTGACCACCGTATTGGCTGACCTTGCCCGCGATGCTTCGCTGGCCGAAGTCCCGACACCCGCGCAGGCGCGATACTGGCTGAAAAAACGCCTGGGCGCGATTGCGCGCGAGGATGGGCGCAAGACAGGCAATGCTTTATTGGCGTTGCAGCCTTATTTCAAGCGGGATCAGTCGGACATCGCGCCGCATGCCATTTGGGCGGCGGATGGGCATTGTTTCGACGCGGAGATGCAGCACCCCGAAACCGGCGGCGCGGTGAAGCCGGAAATT
Source organism: Zoogloeaceae bacterium (assembly GCA_031273565.1). Lineage (GTDB taxonomy): Bacteria > Pseudomonadota > Gammaproteobacteria > Burkholderiales > Rhodocyclaceae > Azovibrio. The sequence continues at coordinate 9,201 of JAISRR010000147.1, forward strand.
ACGCTCATCAAAGACGTGGGCACGCTGCGCATCATCGGCGCATCAATGGCGCAGGCGGAGTCGCAGTACGCGATTCTGGAGGCGATTACTGCCGCCGCGCAGTCGGAGGGCTGTCTGCCCTCCATGTTCTACACGGATAACGGGGCTTATCGGGGCGCGTTGCTGACCGATGAGTCGGCGCTGGGATTGTTCGCCCGCTACGGGATGACGCATTACACCTCCATCCCCTGCCGTCCGCAGGGGCACGGGATTATCGAGGCGGCGCACAAGATTCTCATCCGCGCGGCGCGGCGGTTTGATAGCTATATGGGTAAGGACATGGATCCAGACGCGATGCATCGCTTTCACCGCATTTCACGCAAGGATATTCGGCTGTTGAGAAAAGGCGCGGCGGATGGGCGGGTTGTCAAGGGCAAGGCGCGTGCGCGGCTGCCGGACGCGGATGAGGTGATGGCGAATATTCGCGCCGAAATAGATGCCTATAACGACCATCCGCATCGGTCGCTGCCGAAGATACGCGACGCCTCCGGCATTCGGCGGCACATGACGCCGAACGAGTGTCATGCCGCATGGGTGGTAAAGGGGTTTGAAAAATTCGAGGTGACGCCCGCTGATCTTGCCGACATGGCGAGGCCGCGCATCGCGCGGCGGGTGGCGCGGGGGACTGTCACGCTGGGGAACAATGTTTATGCCTGTCGGGAATTGGCAGAGTTCCACGGGGAAACCGTGCAGGTGGGGTATTGCACGGGGGACGCCTCGCGGGTGTGGATTTATACGCATCCCGATGGGCGGTTTATCTGCACGGCTGGCTTCGAAGAAAACAGCCAGGCGTTTATGCCGCAAACCGCGCTGGATGCCGCCAAGGCGAAGCGGCTGGCGGCGCAAGCCAAACGGTTGCAGGCGCACGCCGACGAAAACGCGGCAGAGCGGTGGGCGGTGACGGCGCTTGCCGCGCCCGGCACGCCGGATATGGATGTGATTGAGGCGTTGTTCGAGCGGCAAAAAGAAACGGTCGCCGTTGAGGATGACATGGCAGATGTGATTGAACTTTTTGAACAGAAATGGGGGTGAAGCTCAGGGATCAGGGATCAGGGATCAGATGTCAGGTATCAGAAAAAGTTACCGGCGGCTTCGCCGCCGCAAGAATTACTGATCCCTGATCCCTGAAAAATAACGACCATTTAACAGGAGTTTTAACATGAGTAAGAAGAGTGTTTATACGGCTGATGACAATGCAGTCATTGAGCATTTGAACCAATGGCGGGTGGCGCATGGGGTTTCTCAGGCGGCGCTGGGGCGGATGGCGCGGCTTTCTGGGGCTACGGTGTCGCAGGTGTTGGGAGGGTCTTATCCCTCTTCGCCCGCCGTATTGCTGAAGACGTTGCTACAGGCTGTGGACGCGTTTTCTACGCAGCCGGACGCGGATGCCAAGCCGGTTGAATCGACGGTGTTTCGGCGCGGGCTGGCGTTGTTTCGGCGGGCGCGGGCGGAGCGGGGGTTTACGGTGTTCGCGGGTAACGTAGGGGTGGGTAAAACCGTCGCTATTCGGGCTTATGCCGCCGCTACCGCCAACACATTCGTGATTGACGCTACGCCCTTGATGACGTTGCAGATTCTGATCAAGAAGCTCGCGCGGCTGGTGCTGGGCGAGGTGAAGGGGTCGACGGCGCAGTTGTACGACGACGTGGTGGCGCGGCTTTCCGGGTCGGATTCATTCATCATCATTGACGAGGCGGAAACGCTGAACGACAAGCAACTGCACATGATTCGGCGGATCTCTGACATCGCCGGGATCGGGGTGGCGCTGGTGGGGACGCAGCATCTGCGGGCGATGATCGGGCGGGAATCAGGGCAGTTTGACCAGATTCGCAGCCGGACGGGGTTTTGGCCTGCGGCGGTATCCGGGATTACGGCGGAGGATGCGGCGATGTTCGTGGCGGCGGCCTTCCCTGGCGAGACTGTGGCGGCGGACGTGGTTAAGCGGCTGTATGCGTATTCGCGGGGGTCGGCGCGGATGTTAGGGAAACAGTTGTTACCGGCTGTGCGGGAAGCACGCGGGGAACGGGCGCTAGACGTGGCCTTGGTGGATGCGGTGGCGGTTTCGGGGCTGGGGTTGCAGAAGCAGGGATCAGAGGTCAGGGATCAGGGATCAACGGCGGGCACGGGGAGC
>JAISRR010000003.1 GCA_031273565.1 Zoogloeaceae bacterium
GGGTCTTCGCGTTGCGTCCGTCTTCCCGGAAAAACCCGGTGACATGGTGAGACGCAAAACTCGCCGACTACAGTTGCGGGGGCAGCTTCGGAATGAAGCCGAAACGGGGACGTTTCAGCGTGACCGGATTCCCTTGACCGTCAGGGGGTGGAGTATAGCAGGCACAGGAGGATGCGACGAAGCGTATCGCGGTCGACAGGATTGCGATCATCAATGCTACTTTAATGACATTGCTTGTGAGAAGGTTGGTATGCCCGTTTGTTTTTATGGCGGCGGCAACATATAGTCTCAGTCTTTCAGGTGGTTTTTCAGAAAGCGGTTGGGGGGATCGCGTCTTTGGGGGAAGGTTTCATTTGCGTCAAGCTTACTGATAGCTGCTCTTGGTGCGCCGTTCAGGTTTGGGGGGTGCTTTTCGGGCGTTTGTATCTTTCGGGCGGGGACGCCAGACAACCAGCAGTTTGCCGATATGTTGCACCGGCGCGGCGTTCAGGGCTTCGCAAATGGTGGTAAGGTGGCCTTCCCGCGCTGCACGCTCGTCGTTGTAGACGCGGATTTTGATGAGTTCGTGCGCCTTCAGGCTCGCGTCGATTTCTTTTAACACGGCGTCGGAGAGGCCATGCCGGGCAATGGAAACAACGGGCGCGAGCGCATGCGCCTGGGCGCGCAACTGGCGGCGCTGTTCGGATGAAATTTGCAGCATGGCGTAACCTTTGGAAAAGCGGGAGATCTTAACGGATGAGCAGGACAAGAACCAGTAAAGCATGGATGCGCGAGCATGTCACCGACCCTTATGTGCAGCTTGCCAAAAAGGAGGGCTGGCGTTCGCGGGCCGCCTTCAAGCTGCTGGAGATCGACGACAGGGACAAGCTGATACATCCGGGCGACGTGGTGGTCGATCTGGGCGCCGCGCCCGGTGGCTGGTCGCAGGTGGCGGCGCGGCGGGTGGGGCAAAGGGGCAGGGTGTTCGCGCTCGACCTTCTGGAAATGCAGGGGGTTGCGGGCGTGGAGTTCATCCAGGGCGATTTTCGTGAAGACGAGGTGTTGCAACGTTTTGAAACGTTGCTGGGGGATCAGAAGCCCGCTCTGGTCATGTCCGACATGGCCCCCAATATTTCCGGCGTCGCGCCGGTCGATCAGGCGCGGGGGATGCATCTGGCTGAACTGGCGCTGGAATTTGCCGGGGCGCACTTGCAGCCCGGCGGCGCTTTTCTGGTCAAGGTTTTTCAGGGCAGCGATTACGCGGCCTTTGTCGCCGCCCTGCGCGAACGCTTTGTCAGCGTGGCGACGAGGAAGCCAAAAGCCTCCCGCGACCGGAGCGCGGAACTGTATCTTTTGGGCAGAAACTTGCGCTCTTGAGGTTTCCCATTAGAATCCTACATTTACCCCGTATTTATCTCGACCCCGACAGGGCGTAGCAAGGAGCATGATGAACAATACGTTCAAAACTTTGTTGGTCTGGCTGGCCATTCTGATGGTGCTGATGACTGTTTTTCACCAGTTCAACAGCGGCGTTACGCGCTCGCCGGATTCCGGCCCCATGGATTATTCCCGGTTCATCAAGGAGGTTCAGGAAGGGCGCATCGCCAAGGTGGTGATGGATGAGCGCACCCTGAAGGCCACCACGACCGAGGGTAAGGAAGTGATTTCCTACCAGCCGCCGGGCGGCGACCGCGGGCTGATTAACGATTTGTTGAAGGCTGGCGTCAAGATTGAAACCAGGCCGGATGACACGCCTTCCTTCCTGATGACCCTTTTTATCCAATGGTTCCCCTTGCTGCTGCTGGTCGGGGTGTGGATTTTCTTCATGCGTCAGATGCAGGGGGGCGGAAAGGGCGCGTTTTCTTTCGGCAAATCACGCGCGAAGATGATGGATGAGAACCAGAACGTCGTGACCTTCGCCGATGTCGCCGGTTGTGACGAGGCCAAGGAAGAAGTGCGGGAACTGGTCGACTTCCTGAAAGACCCAAGCAAATTTCAAAAGCTGGGCGGTCGCATTCCCAAGGGCGTGTTGCTGGTGGGGAACCCCGGCACCGGCAAAACCCTGCTGGCGAAGGCCATCGCGGGCGAAGCCAAGGTGCCGTTTTTCAGTATTTCCGGTTCCGATTTCGTGGAAATGTTCGTCGGCGTCGGCGCGGCGCGGGTACGGGACATGTTCGAGAACGCCAAGAAGCAGGCGCCCTGCATTGTCTTTATCGACGAAATCGACGCGGTAGGCCGTCATCGTGGCGCGGGACTGGGCGGCGGCAACGATGAGCGCGAACAAACCCTGAACCAGTTGCTCGTGGAAATGGACGGTTTCGAGGGACAGACCAGCATTATCGTCATCGCCGCCACCAACCGGCCTGACATTCTCGATCCGGCGCTGCTGCGCCCCGGTCGTTTTGACCGTCAGGTGGTGGTGTCGCTGCCCGATATTCGCGGGCGGGAACAGATTCTGCTGGTGCACATGCGCAAGATTCCGCTGCACGAAGATGTCAAGGCCGATGTCATCGCCCGTGGCACGCCCGGTTTTTCCGGCGCCGACCTCGCCAATCTGGTCAACGAAGCGGCGCTTTTCGCCGCGCGTGGCAACAAGCGTCTTGTGGACATGGAAGATTTCGAGAACGCCAAAGACAAAATCATGATGGGCGCGGAACGTCGCTCCATGGTGATGACGGAAGACGAAAAGAAAAACACCGCGTATCACGAATCCGGTCACGCCGTGGTCGCCAAGCTGACGCCCCATTCCGACCCGGTGCACAAAGTCACCATCATTCCCCGTGGTCGCGCCCTGGGGCTGACCATGCAGTTGCCGGAACAGGATCATTACTCCTACGACAAGCAATACCTGCTTTCCCGCATCGCCGTGCTGTTTGGCGGGCGCATTGCCGAAGAGTTGTTCATGGATCAGATGACCACTGGCGCGTCGAACGATTTTGAACGCGCGACGGCGATGGCGCGCGACATGGTGACGCGCTATGGCATGTCCGACGATCTGGGCGTGATGGTCTATGGCGAAAACGAAGGCGAGGTGTTTTTAGGTCGTTCCGTCACCCAGCACAAGAATGTTTCGGAAGCCACCATGCAGAAGGTGGATGCCGAGATTCGCCGCATTATCGACCAGCAATACGCGCTGGCGCGCAGCATTCTGGAAGAAAACCGCGACAAGGTTGAAGTCATGGCCAGAACCCTGCTGGAATGGGAAACCATAGACGCCGAGCAGATTGACGACATCATGGCCGGTCGTGATCCGCGCCCGCCCAGGCCGACCCAGAGCCAATCCGCGCCCGCCTCCGACAAAGACGACAAGGACGCGCCCAAGGCCGCGCCCAACGCGCCTGCGGCGGCATAGACGCAACAAACCGCTATTGCCATGCCGAAACGAAACCTGGAATTGCGATAGCGGTCTGCTTTTTGTTTTCCATGATGGCGGTGAATCTGGACGACCCGGTTTGAGTCCGGGCGAGAACTTCGTAATAAAAACAGGACATCCCGTTGCGGCAAGGCAAAACGGACGTACCCTTTCTCACGCGTGTAAAACACAAAAAACCGCCGTTTCACAAGGATAATTTCATGTCTGTTCTTGCCTGCGGACGCTTCCGCCTCTCCCTTGACCGTCCCCTCATCATGGGCATCGTCAATCTCACGCCCGATTCCTTCTCCGGCGACGGTCTGGGTCGGGATACGGCGGCGGCCATCGTACATGCCCGCGCCCAGTGGGAAGCGGGAGCGGACATCCTCGATCTCGGCGCGGAATCCACCCGCCCCGGTTCCGAACCCACCTCGCTACAGGAAGAACTCGACCGCCTGCTGCCAGTGCTGGAAGCCTTGCGCGAATGGGATGTCCCCATCTCCATCGACACCTACAAACCCGAAGTCATGCGGGCGGCGCTGGCTGCCGGGGCGGACATGATAAACGACATCAACGCCCTGCGCGCGCCCGGCGCGCTGGAAGCGGTGGCGGCGGGCAATTGCGGCATCTGCCTGATGCACATGCAGGGCGAGCCGCGCAACATGCAACAAAACCCGGTTTATGCCGATGTGGTCGGTGAGGTTCGCGCCTTTCTCGCCGAACGCATCGCCGCCTGCCGGGTTGCGGGTATCGCCGACGAACGGCTGGTGCTCGATCCCGGCTTCGGTTTCGGCAAGCATCTCGCCCACAACCTCGAACTTTTTGCCCGCCTGCCGGAACTTGCGTTGGAAGGCTTGCCGCTTCTGGTCGGCGTATGCAGAAAGCGCATGTTGGGCGAGATTACCGGACGCCCGTTGGATGAGCGGCTGGCCGCCAGTCTGGCGGCGGCGGTTGTAGCGGCGGGCAAGGGGGCGAAGATTATTCGCGTGCATGACGTGGCCGCCACCCGCGACGCGCTGGCGGTGTGGAACGCGCTGGACGGTAAAAGCACGGCAATCGGAGCATAAAAATGCCCCATAAAATCAATGCGGAAATGGAAAAGTGGCAAAGAAAGGAGAGCCAATGAGAAATCTCAACCAACTCCCGTATTTACTGTTGATATGGCTCAGTTTTTCAGCTTGTGCGTTTGAGCGGGCAACGGAGACAAAAATTGAAATTACCCATCTGGTCAACAAAGCGGAAATCATCGGCGCCAGCGCGTTTATCATCAGTAATATGGAAAGAGGCAGCTATGGCTTCAAACCGCCTGTTTCTCCGCCACCGCTTGCCTATACCCTGATGAACGATACCAACCTGCGGGAAAACGGCGTGCCGTTCCGTTCGCTGGTTCGGCATAAAAGAACGCTGATTGGCGCGGTAGACCTTTATTTTCTTGAAGATAAACAGGAAATCCTGTTCCGAATCATCCTTCCTTCATGGCAAGCGGTTTGTTACCGGATCAGATGGGAGCATGACAAAGTTTACCTTGTACTCCCCGACAATGCGACAGAAGAGTTGACGAACGACATGCTTAATCTTCATATTCCGAAAATAAAAGCGGAGAGTAAAAAGGTGAATGCCTTGCATGAAGTCGTTGGCCATAATATAACAGATGCCATCACGCCAACGATGTTCAGGAATATTGTTCATTTTATCCTGGAAAAAGGCGAAAAACGCAACTATGGCCTGAATGTCAATGCCCCATATTACAGGCTGGGCGATACAAATGTCTATTTGTCCACCATCTCCAAAACCCCTGATGTTTATACCCACATCAACATTGAAAGACTGGGCTATGCCATCGTCTATATGGGCAGAGGGGATGAAGTATCGTTGCAAAGAATCTTTACGGACAAGAACAAATGGGCGACCTATCTGGAAAATAAAGAAGAACTGGACAAAACGATCAAGGACGCGCTGTTCAACCACTACCTTCCGGAGATTTTGAAAGACATGGCGGCAGGACATGAAAAGAGCAAATAACATGAGCAGAAAATATTTCGGCACCGATGGCGTGCGTGGAAAAGTGGGGGAATTCCCCATTACCCCGGAATTCGCGTTGAAACTGGGTTACGCGGCAGGAAAAGTGCTGGTTTCGCAGTATGACCTGCCGCTTGGCGGGCGTCCCGCCGTGCTGATCGGCAAGGACACTCGCATTTCCGGCTATCTTCTGGAAGCCGCGCTGGAATCCGGCTTTTCGGCGGCGGGGGTGGATGTCTGTCTGGTCGGGCCGCTGCCAACCCCCGGTGTCGCTTATCTCGCCCGGGCGCTACGTTTGCAGGCCGGGGTGGTGATTTCCGCTTCGCATAATCCTTATGACGATAACGGCATCAAATTTTTCTCCGCTGACGGCGCCAAGCTGCCGGACGCAACGGAACAGGCCATCGAAGCGGAGCTTGAAAATCCCGTGAGTTGCGTGGCCTCCGCGCATCTGGGACGCGCCCGACGCATGGACGATGCGCGGGGACGCTATATCGAATTCTGCAAAAGCGCCTTCCCCAACGACCTTAACCTGCGTGGCCTGAAACTGGTGGTGGATTGCGCCCACGGCGCGGCCTATCATGTTGCGCCCGACGTGTTTCACGAACTGGGCGCGGAAGTCATTTCCATCGGCTGCCAGCCTGACGGCCTCAACATCAACTGTGAAGTCGGCGCGACCCACCCGGAAACGCTGGCGGAAGCGGTAAAGGCCGAGGGCGCGGACATCGGCATCGCGCTGGATGGCGACGGCGACCGCCTGATGATGGCCGATGCCGGGGGCGCGATTTACGATGGCGACCAGTTGCTCTACGTCATCATTGCCGACCGCATCGCGCAGGGTCAGCCGGTGGCGGGCGTGGTTGGCACCCTGATGAGCAATCTGGCCCTGGAACACGCGCTCGCCAAACTCGCCATCCCCTTTGAACGGGCGCAGGTGGGCGATCGCTACGTGGTGGAAAAACTGCTGGGAAAAGGCTGGCTTCTGGGGGGCGAAAATTCCGGTCATTTGCTGTGCCTCGACAAACACAGCACGGGCGACGGCATCATCGCCGCCCTGCAGGTGCTGGCGGCGCTGAAACGGCAGCAAGGCCGTCCGGCTGCTGAAATTCTGGGCGCGCTGCGCCTGTACCCGCAAAAACTCATCAACGTCAAAATGCAAAAAGCCTGCCCGTGGCGGGAAAACGCCGCCATTGCCGCTGCTGTTGCGGCTGCCGAAAAACGTCTGGCGGGGCAGGGCAGGGTGTTGCTGCGGGCATCGGGCACCGAGCCGCTCCTGCGCGTCATGGTCGAAGGCCGGGACAGGGGGGCGGTGGAGGCCGAAGCCGCAACGCTGGCGGCGCGCGTGCAGGAAAGTTTGTAACGTGTGACAATGCATGACAAACCCGTGACCAACCGACTGAACGGACGCGCTGATCCCATGCCGGAAACCGACCTTTTCACCTCCTCGTCGCCCGCGAATTTTCGCCCCCTTGCGGAAGCGTTGCGTCCCCGGACGCTGGATGAAGTCGTGGGACAACGGCATCTGCTGGGAGAAGGCAAGCCCTTGCGCCTGGCGTTTGAAGCGCGGCAGCCACATTCCATGATTTTCTGGGGGCCGCCGGGCGTCGGTAAAACCACGCTGGCGCGGCTGATGGCGGATGGCTTTGACTGCGAATTTATCGCGCTCTCCGCCGTGTTCTCCGGCGTCAAGGAAATCCGCGAGGCGATGGTTCAGGCCGAAGTCAGCCAGCGGCAGGGGCGGCGCACCATTTTGTTTGTCGATGAAGTGCACCGCTTCAACAAATCGCAGCAGGACGCTTTTCTCCCTTATGTGGAATCCGGCGCGATCACCTTGATTGGCGCGACCACCGAAAATCCTTCCTTCGAAGTGAATTCCGCGCTGCTCTCCCGCGCTGCCGTGTATGTGTTGCAACCCCTGACCGAGGAAGAACTGGCGCAACTTTTCACCCGCGCGCAGGGCGAGGCGTTTCCGGATTTGAGTTTTGACGAAGCAGCGCAAACCCGGCTCATCGGCGTGGCGGATGGCGACGCCCGCAAACTCCTCAACCTGCTCGAACAACTCCGCATCGCCGCCCACGGCGCGAACATCAGCCGTATTGATGGCGCGTTCGTCGCCAACGCGCTGGCGCAAAATCTGCGCCGCTTCGACAAGGGCGGCGACGCCTTTTACGACCAGATTTCCGCCCTGCACAAATCCGTGCGCGGCTCCAGCCCGGATGCCGCCCTGTACTGGTTCTGCCGGATGCTGGATGGCGGGGCTGACCCGCGCTATCTGGCGCGGCGCGTCATCCGCATGGCCTGGGAAGACATCGGGCTGGCCGATCCGCGCGCCGCGCAGGTCGCGCTCACGGCGGCGGAAACCTATGAACGTCTGGGTTCCCCGGAAGGCGAACTGGCGTTGGCGGAAGCCGTGCTCTATCTGGCCATCGCGCCCAAATCCAATGCCGGCTACAACGCCTACAATGCCGCCCGCGCCCACGTCGGCAAAGACAAATCCCGCCCCGTTCCCGAACACCTGCGTAACGCCCCCACCAAACTGATGAAGGAACTGGGCTATGGCAAAACCTACCGCTACGCCCACGACGAACCGGAAGCCTACGCCGCCGGTGAAACCTACCTGCCGGAAGACATGGCTGAACCCAACTGGTATCGCCCCACACCGCGCGGACTGGAAGCAAAAATCAGCG
>JAISRR010000004.1 GCA_031273565.1 Zoogloeaceae bacterium
GCTCCTGGCGGAATCCGCTGGCCGTCGGGAGACGCTCGCGCAGATGCTCGCGGAACATGGCGTAAAGCCGCAAGCTGTCGCCAATCTGGCGGACTTTTTGACGGGCGCGGACAAATTCGCGCTCTCCGTCGCCCCGCTCCACGCGGGTTTGCTGCTGGGAGACCGGCTCGCGCTCCTGACCGAACGCGAACTTTACGCTGGCAGCGTCCGTAAAAATGCCAGCAGAACGCGCGCAAAAAAGGCCAGTCTGGACAACTGGCTCAAAGACCTGACCGAACTGAAAGCGGGTGATCCGGTCGTGCACGAATCACACGGCATAGGCCGTTACATGGGCCTCGCCAGCATGGATCTGGGCGAAGGGCCGCAGGAATTTCTGGAACTCTGTTACGCCAACGACGCCAAACTGTTCGTTCCCGTTTCCCAGTTGCATGTCATTTCCCGCTATTCCGGCGCGGAGCCGGAAAACGCGCCGCTGCACATATTGGGTTCCGGCCAATGGGAAAAAGCCAGAAAAAAGGCGGCGCGTCAGGCGCGGGACGCCGCCGCCGAACTTCTGGCCCTGTATGCCCGCCGCGCCGCGCGTCAGGGTTATGCCTTCCAGTTTTCCGGACAGGATTACGCCGCCTTCGCCGAAGGCTTCGGTTTCGAGGAAACGCCCGACCAGACCGCCGCCATCGCCGCCGTGCTGGACGACATGAAATCCGCAAAACCCATGGACAGACTGGTGTGCGGCGATGTGGGTTTCGGCAAGACCGAGGTGGCCCTGCGCGCGGCCTTCTGCGCCGTAGCGGGTGGAAAACAGGTGGCGGTGCTCTGCCCCACAACCCTGCTGTGCGAACAGCATTACCAGACCTTTTGCGACCGTTTTGCCGACTGGCCGATCAAAGTGGCGGAAATTTCCCGCTTCAGAACCGCCGGGGAAAGCGCGCAAGCCTTGAAGGCGCTGGAAGAAGGCAAAATCGACATCGTGATCGGCACGCACAAGCTGATTGCCAAAGAGGTGAAATTCATCCGCCTGGGACTGGTCATCATCGACGAGGAACACCGTTTCGGCGTGCGCCAGAAAGAAACCCTGAAGGCGCTGCGCGCCGAGGTGGACGTGCTGACGCTCACCGCCACCCCCATCCCCCGCACCCTGGCGATGAGCCTTGAAGGCTTGCGCGATTTTTCCGTCATCGCCACCGCGCCACAAAAACGGCTTTCCATCAAAACCTTCGTGACCCGCTTTTCCGACGGCATCATCCGCGAGGCCGTGCTCCGGGAACTGAAACGGGGCGGGCAGGTGTATTTTCTGCACAACGAGGTCAATACCATTGAAAACATGCGGGGAAAACTGGAAAAGCTGCTGCCTGAAGCCCGCATTGTCGTCGGTCATGGCCAGATGAACGAACGCGAACTGGAACGGGTGATGCGCGATTTTGTCGGTCAGCGCGCCAACCTGCTCTTGTGCACCACCATCATTGAAACCGGCATCGACAACCCTCACGCCAACACCATGCTCATCAACCGGGCGGAAAAATTCGGGTTGGCGCAACTGCACCAGTTGCGCGGTCGCGTCGGACGCTCGCACCATCAGGCTTACGCCTACCTGCTGGTGCAGGATGAAAAAGCGCTTTCCCGGCAGGCCAGGCAGCGGTTGGAGGCTATTCAGGCCATGGAAGAACTGGGTTCCGGCTTCTATCTCGCCATGCACGATCTGGAAATTCGCGGCGCGGGCGAAGTGTTGGGCGAACACCAGTCGGGTGACATGCAGGCGGTGGGTTTTAATCTTTTTACCGACATGTTGAACCGGGCCGTTGCCACCCTGAAACAAGGCAAGACCCTGAACGCCGATGATCTCATGACGCCCCTGCATCTGGATTGCGACATCAATCTGCACATCCCCGCCCTGCTCCCCGATGCCTATTGCCCCGACGTGCATGAACGTCTCAGTCTCTACAAACGGCTTGCCAACGGCGAAACCGATGAGGACATCAACGCCTTGCAGGAAGAACTGATCGACCGCTTCGGCGCGCTGCCGCCACAGGGCGAATCCCTGATCGCCACCCACCGCCTGCGCCTCATGCTGCGCCCCTGGCAGGTACAAAAACTCGAAGCCTCCGCCGATCAGGTCGTGGTGAGTTTCAAGCCGGGGCCGGATTTTCCGGTCGATACGCTCAAGATCATTCTGCTGATCCAGACAAACCGGCATTACAAGCTCGCCGGACAGGACAAACTCGCGCTCCAGCGCCACATGCCCACCTTGCAGGACAGGATGACCGCCATCCGGGAAATCTTTGCAACCCTGCAGGCATGATTCATCATGCCTGCCAAACTGCATAAGGCTGCGGAGGATCATCCTGAGCCAGGAGAATGAGCGGATGCGTCATGTACAAAAAGCTGAATCTGCCCGATACCCATGTATGATGCGCACTGCCCTTCCGGAGCCGTCATTCCACGAGCGCCATTTTCCAACATCGTTTTATATTTCCGGAGTAAAACCCATCATGTTTCCTCCCTCCTCTTCCCGGATTCACCGCCTCATCGCCACCTTTGTCCTTCTGGTCGTCTGTGCCCAAGCCTGGGCGCAGGAAAAACCCGACGAAAACGCAAAGGACGCCCGCTTTGGCTTTGCCCTGCTCCAGCAACAGGCCAAAACGCAAAAAACCGGCAACCTTCTGCTTGCGCCACGCAACATCCGCACGGCGCTGGCGGCAGTCGCCGTGGGCGCGGAAGGGGAAACCCGGCGCGAAATACTCGACAAAACCAATGACTACGACGCCATCGACAACGCGAATGGGAAAAGTTTTACCAACGCGCTGCACCTCTGGGTGAAAAAAGACTACGTTTTGCAGGAGAAATTTCGTAATCATTTTTCATCGGCGCGGGTCGACAGCACCACCCCGGAAAAAGGTCTTAATGTCATCAATAACTATGTGCGCGAACAAACGAAAGGCAAAATTACCCGCGTTTTGGATAAATCGCCGGAAACCTTCGTGCTGACCAGCGTGTTTGATTTCGAGGGGAAATGGAGCAGCCCGTTCCGTCCCGAATCCACGGCTCCCGATGCCTTTTTCGTCACGCCGGAAAAAACCAGAACGGTTCGCTTCATGCGCAATTTTGGCCATTTTGACTATGCCCAGACTGCGGAGGGGCAATGGCTCCGTTTGCCCTACCGGGAAGATGATCTGGTCATGACCCTTTTTCTGCCCAAACCGGGACTCGACATAAACCGCTGGTTGCAAACCGTGACGGGCGACAGCTGGCGCGCGGGTGTGCAAGCCTTGAAGTATCAAAAAGGCGAAGTGAAGCTGCCGCGCCTGTCATTTCGCAAGCAGCCCGTTCAGGAACTGAAACCGGCATTACAGACCATCGGCATTCGCCGCGCCTTTACCGATGCCGCGCAATTCACCGGAATCACGCAGACCCCCGTACCTTTGAAGATTTTCTCCGTGCGCCACGCGACGATGCTGGAAATCGACGAACAGGGCACAAAAGCGGCAGCGGCAACGAGCGTTATAATGGGAATAGGGGCTGCAGGGCCAAGCAGAGAAGAACCTTTCCGCATGAAACTCGACCGCCCGTTTTTCCTGACCATCGGCGACGCACAAAATCACAAAATCCTGTTCATGGCCGTGATACGCGACCCTTCCCAATAAGCTGCCGAACCATCGCCATTCCCGCAAAAACCCGCGCAGCCGGGAAAACCCCACGAAGGCGAAGCCGTCGCTTGCTGAACTGTCTTCTGTCCTCAGTCTTCAGTCCTCTGATTCATGACAACACTGCATGTCGATACCCCCCGATGACGCCGAACAGGATAGACTTATGGTTTTGCTTTATTGCGATACGCAGGATATGCATATGATTGAGAAACTTGAGAATCTGAATGTGGCGGCTTTTGACCCCATGCCATCCCCCAGGGAACTGCACCAGCAGATTCCCATTACCGCAGCGGCGCGCCAGACCGTGTGCGCCGCGCGCAAAACCCTGAATGCCATCCTCGACCGCGAAGACCCGCGCCTGTTCGTCGTCGTCGGCCCCTGCTCGATTCACGACCCCATCGCCGGGCTGGAATACGCGCGTCGCTTGAAAAAACTTGCCGCCGAACTCGCCAGCACGCTCTTTATTGTCATGCGCGTGTATTTTGAAAAACCCCGCACCACCGTGGGCTGGAAGGGCTACATCAACGACCCCTACATGGACGATTCCTTTCAGGTCGACCGGGGCATGGAAAAGGCGCGCGATTTTCTCCTGCGCGTCAATGATCTGGGGCTACCCACCGGCACCGAGGCGCTTGATCCCAATTCTCCGCAATACCTGGGCGACCTGATCGCCTGGAACGCCATCGGCGCGCGCACCACCGAATCGCAGACCCACCGCGAAATGTCTTCCGGCCTCTCCACCCCGGTCGGCTTCAAAAACGGCACCAGCGGCGATCTGGGCGTGGCCATCAACGCCATTCTCTCCGCCTCCCGTCCCCACTCCTTTCTGGGGCTGGATTCCGACGGGCGCGTCGCCATCGTGCGCACGACCGGCAATCCCTACGGTCATGTCGTCCTGCGCGGCGGCGACGGCAAACCCAATTACGACACCGTTTCCATCGCGCTGGCGGAAGAAGCCCTGCAAAAAGCCGGGTTGCCCGCCAATCTCGTCGTAGACTGCTCGCACGCCAACAGCCACAAAAAACCGGAAATGCAGCCCAGAGTGCTGGCCGATGTGGTCAACCAGATTCGTTCCGGCAACACCTCCATCGTCGGCCTCATGATCGAATCCAACCTTGAAGCCGGCAACCAGTCCATCCCCGCCGACCTTGGGGAACTGCGCTACGGCTGCTCCGTCACCGACGCCTGCGTGGACTGGGCGACCACCGAAAAAATGCTGCGCGACGCGGCCAGGCAGTTGCGGGATGTGCTGCCGCAGCGCGAACGTTGATGTCGTGGCAAAAACCCGACATCACGCCCCGCGCCGCAGCAAAGCCCTCCTGTGCAAAGCCCTCCTGTGAATGCTTGCGTGCTTTGGTCTGACGCCGCCGCTCAGGGCCAATGAACCGGCTGCCTGAAAACCATTCATTTTTATCACCGGCAACAAAACCCCATGTCCGCCAAAATTCAACTCCAGGCCGAAAACGGCCTTTTCACCCTCATCCTCAACAACCCCGACAAACTGAACGCCATCGATTTTTCCATGTGGCAAGACCTGCACCGGGCGATGGCGCAGGTTGCAGAGGATGACAGCGTGCGCTGCGTTGTCTTGCAGGGCGCGGGCGAACATTTCGCGGCGGGCGGCGACCTCGAAGAATTCCAGCGTCTGCGCGCCACGCTGGAACAGGCGCTGGCCTATCACGACGAAGTGGACAAGGCGCTCACCGCCATTCGCCATTGCCCGCATCCCACCGTCGCCGCGATTCGTGGCGCCTGCATTGGCGGCGGGCTGGAAATCGCCGCCTGTTGCGACATCCGCATCTGCGATTCCAGCGCCCGCTTCGGCGCGCCCATCAACAAGCTGGGGTTTTCCATGTATCCGGGCGAAATGTCCGGCCTGTTGAAACTGTGCGGACAGGCCGTCATCGCCGAAATCCTGCTCGAAGCCCGTATTCTCCCTGCCGCAGAAGCCGAACGTAAAAATCTGGTCAGCCGCGTCGTCGCCCCGGAACAACTGGACGACGAAATTCGCGCCGCCGTCAAACGCATCATGGCGGGCGCGCCCAAAGTCGCCACCTGGCACAAGCAATGGATGCGCCGTCTGGCGCACGACAAACCGCTCACCCACGAGGAAAAAGTCGCCGCTTTCGCCTTTCTGGAAACCGAAGACTACCGCGAGGGTCTGGCGGCTTTTCTGGAAAAACGCAAACCGCAGTTTACGGGCAAATAAAGCAAAACACGGGACAAACGCCGATGTACGACCTCCTCCTCACGCTCTGGATCCCCTTCACGGTCGGCATTCTCGGCGGCGCGCATTGCTTTGGCATGTGCGGCGGCATCGTCGGGGCGCTCTCCATGACCGGAAAATCGCCGCGTTTCTCCCTGCATCTCGCCTACAACCTGGGGCGCGTCACTTCCTATGCGCTGGCAGGCGCGGTGGCGGGCGCGTTGGGCGCGGGCGGCATGGCGGTTGCCGCGCAGCAACCCGTGCGCGTCGCCCTGCTCGTTTTCGCCCATCTGATGCTGCTGGCAATGGGGCTGTATCTGATGGGCGCGACCCGCGCGCTCATCTGGATTGAAAAACCCGGACGCCGCCTGTGGCGGCGCATCCAGCCCTGGAGCCAGCATTTCATGCCGGTGCGGGGCGTCCGGCAGGCGTTTCCGTTGGGACTCATTCTCGGCTGGCTGCCCTGCGGTCTTGTCTACAGCGTGCTGGCGAGCGCGCTCGGAGCCGGTTCGCCGCAGGCGGGCGCGCTCGTCATGCTCGCCTTCGGTCTGGGCACCCTGCCCAATCTGCTGCTGGCGGGTTTTTTGTTGTCCAGCTTTCGCCGCTACGTACAAGCCCGCCTCACGCGCCTTCTGGCGGGCGCGCTGATTTTTGCCTACGGGCTGTACGGTCTTTATCGGGCGTTCGTTTTCGGCGCAATGTTGTAGACTGCTGTTTCATTCATTGCCTTCCCCAACATCAACGTGAAACAACTGGAACTGCCCATTGCCGGGATGCACTGCGCAGCCTGCGCCGCGCGGCTTGAAAAGGCGTTGAACGCCCTGCCCGGCGTCGAAGCCAGCGTCAATTTCGCCAGCGAAAAGGCTCGCGTTGCCCTGGATGAAAACACCGGGGCGGTTGATGTTGTCGCCGCCATTGAAAAAACCGGCTTCGGTGTGGTCGCGCAAACCCTGGAACTGGCGATTGGCGGAATGCATTGCGCCGCCTGTTCCGCCCGCATCGAAAACGTATTGAATGCCCTCCCCGGCGTTGAAGCCAGCGTCAATCTCGCCAGCGAACGCGCCAGAATACGCTGGCAGCCGGGACGCGCCGACGAGCGGGAAATCATCCGTGCCATCGAACAGGCGGGATTTCAGGCCGGCCGCACGGAAAACCGCTCGCTGGAAGCGGAAAAAGCGCGCAAGGCGGCGCTCTGGCAGGCGGAACGGCGGCGCTTCCTGATCGCGCTCATCCTCACCCTGCCGCTCGTCGGGCAAATGCTGTTCATGTTCATCGGAGACGGACATGAACCGGGCGCGGCGCACGAACTGCCGCGCCTCCTGCAACTCTGCCTTGCCACCCCGGTGCAATTCTGGATCGGCGCGCGCTTTTACTCGGGCGCGTGGAAATCCCTGCGCGGAGGCGGCGCCAACATGGATGTGCTGGTGGCGTTGGGCACCACCGCC
Organism: Zoogloeaceae bacterium; assembly: GCA_031273565.1. Taxonomy (GTDB): domain Bacteria; phylum Pseudomonadota; class Gammaproteobacteria; order Burkholderiales; family Rhodocyclaceae; genus Azovibrio. The sequence continues at coordinate 7,293 of JAISRR010000004.1, forward strand.
GCCTGGGCGTTTTCCGCCTATGTCACCCTTTTCGGCGACATGGCGCAACATGTTTATTTCGAGGGCGCGGCGGCGGTCATCACGCTGGTGCTGCTCGGCAAGCTGCTTGAAACCCGCGCCAAGGCGCGCACCTCGGAAGCACTGGAATCGCTCGTGCGCCTGCAACCGCGCACGGCGCGCATCGAACAGGCGGGCGAACTCGTGGAAATTCCGGTCGAAACCCTCATGCCCGGCGATGTGTTCATTGTCCGACCCGGCGAAGCCGTGCCGGTTGATGGCGAGGTCATCGACGGGCATTCCGCCGTAGACGAGGCGTTGCTGACCGGCGAGAGCATGCCCGTCCGCAAAACCGCCGGAGCCACGGTTTATGCCGCCACCCACAACGGCGAAGGCATGTTGCGCTGCCGCGCCACGGGCGTTGGCGAAACCACGTTGCTGGCGGGCATCATCCGCCTCGTCGCCGAAGCGCAAGGCTCCAAGGCTCCGGTGCAGCGGCTCGTGGATCGCATCGCCGCCATCTTCGTGCCTGCGGTCTGCGCCATCGCGCTCATCACCTTCGTCGGCTGGCTGCTGGCGGGCAGCGATTTCGCCACGGCGCTCATCAACGCCGTCGCGGTGCTGGTCATCGCCTGCCCCTGCGCGCTGGGGCTGGCGACGCCAACCGCCATCATGGTCGGCACGGGTCAGGGCGCGAAAGCGGGCATTCTGATCCGTAACGCCGAAGCCCTGGAACGGGCGGAAAAACTCACGACCCTGGCGCTCGATAAAACCGGCACCCTGACCTTGGGCATGCCGCAAGTCACCGACATCCTGCCACTGGCGGATGCGGATGTATCCCGGCTCTCCGCTCTGGCGGCGGCACTGGAGCGCGGCTCGGAGCATCCGCTGGCGCGCGCCATCCTCGCCCTGCCTGCGGCGCAGGAGGCCGCATCCGCCCGCATTGAGGATTTTCAGGCGCACCCCGGCTGCGGCGTCGAAGCCAGAATCGACGGACAGTTTTTACGTTTGGGCACGCCCCGATGGGTCTTGGGCGTCGCCGCGCTGGAGATGCCCAACATCGCCCGCTTGCAGGCGGCGGGTAAAACCGTTGTGGCGTTGACGGCCTCAGGCAACTCCGAACAACCCGCCCCCCTCGCCCTGTTCGCCATCGCCGACCCGCTCAAAGCCGGCACGCCCGCCGCCCTCAAGCGCCTCACCGCCCAAGGCGTACGCCTCGTGATGCTCACCGGCGACAACCCGCGCACGGCAGCCGCCATCGCCGCCGCTGCGGGCGTGGATGAATTCCAGGCCGAAGTGCTGCCCGCCGACAAAGCCGCCGTGATCAACCGGCTCAAAGACGCGGGCGGCGTGGTCGGCATGGCGGGCGACGGCGTAAACGACGCCCCGGCGCTCGCCGCCGCCGACATCAGCTTTGCGATGGGCAAAGGTTCCGACGCCGCCATCAAAACCGCCGACATCACCCTGATGCGAAACGACCTGAACGCGCTGGCGGACGCGCTCGATTTATCCCGCGCCACTCTGGGCAAGATTCGGCAGAATCTCTTTTTCGCCTTCATCTACAACGTAATCGGCATCCCCCTTGCCGCCTTCGGTTTTTTGAATCCGGTCGTTGCGGGAGCGGCAATGGCAATGTCTTCGGTTTCCGTCGTCGCCAACTCCCTGCGTCTCAGGAACTGGCGACCACGAGCGTAAAATTGCCCCTGTGAGAACGTGGTGATTCAGTTCTCCGGTTTATCTCAGGGTAATCGCCTTTGACTTTCAGATAACCTCCAGAACGGGCATGCCCAACAAGCCTGACAATGGGGAGGTATTCGATGGTTTTGTGTCGGGCGCTCAGGCTGTAATCCTGGGAGCGCGGGGCTTCTGCCCCGCAATGACCGGGGACATGACACAATCGCCGCTGTTGCGGGGCAGAAGCCCCGCGCTCCCGGATTTTATTGACGTATGCGATTAACCCTTCGGTTCATCTTCGTTGATGATTCTGTCCCACCATTCCTCTGCCTGCTCCTCCCCCTGCTGCTGAAGCAGATAAGCGTAGCCAGCGCGAGCCGCCAGCTCCCGCACCTGCCGATCTATGCCCGCCGCCGCCTCCAGATGCTCAAGCCCACGCCCGTTGCCCTCGTCCAGCAGGATACGACCATAATGGTACGCCGCCTTCGGAAAGGGGCCACCGGGCTGTCGTAACACACGTTCCAGCAAGGCTTTCGCCGTTTGCGCCGATTCAAATTCGGCGCTCAGAATCGCGCGTTCATACAATTCCCCCACCCCCATGCCTTCCAGCGGCAAACCCGATAATTCCTGTAACCGGGTCTTCGAGCGCATGGCGTACTGATACCTTGAACGCCACGAATCTTTTTCCCGTTCCCACCACTGATGATCGAACTCATCTATCAGCGCCTTTGCCGTCGCTCCCAGCAAGGCATCGGCGGCGGTCTTGTCAACACATGCGGGCAGCGCCACCGTTTTGCCAATCGCCTCAACGCGCTCACGCAGCGCCGGATGTGTATCGTGCAAATCAGACCTTGCGCTCCACGCGTTATTCAGATGCTCCTGGTTCGCCCATTCAGGATAAGCCGCCTTGAATGCGGTACGCATGGAATTGAACGGCATAAATACGGGTCTGTCGCGGTTATCCGCCTGCTGATACAGTTTTGACCAGAATTCTTCCGCAATCCAGCGTCCAAGCAATTCACCCCGAATCAACCCTTTTGCGTTGCTTTCGCCTCCCACCATATCCGTCGCCGTTCGATCCGCTTCATATTCGTTTCCGCGTGACAGCACGAAGGTATAGGCGTTGTAATACGGCATAAACATCCTCAACATCCGCGCCATGCCATTGTAAACCAGGTTATCGTCCGCGCTGTCTTCAATCTGGTCATAGAGGGCGCCAAAAGTAAGACGCTGCCGGTACACCCACGCGCTGATTTTTCCGTGATTTCCACAAACATGCCCATACTCATGCGCTACGGTAGCCAGCATTTCTTCTGGCGATACACCCAACATATAAGGTAAACCAAGAATCAGATAATTGGTATGGCCGCCGAACAATCCCCAGCGTGGTCGCTGGAAAATCGCGGCATTAAAGTCGTCATTCATCAACACCTTATGAATCGGCGGGCCGTTCAATCGCTTGCGCATCTTGTCGAGTACGCCAAACAACGCTGGCGCTTCCGCTCTGGTAAGGTAACGACCTTCGGGTGGCGCAAGCCGAATAAAAAACATGCGCAACACAACAAAAAATACCGGAGCCATCATCAGGCCAAATATGGCAATACGGATCAACGTGCTTGTGCGATGATCCGCATAAGCGGCGCGAATGCCCAGGTAAAACAGCGCCGCAATCGCCAACAGTATGCCAAACAAAACGATATAGGCGGCGCTGCTGATGAAAAGAACTTTAGTGCGATAAGCACCGGGGTTGATGCTGGCATCAAGCTCAAGGCGCTTTACCAGCACGTAATATTGACGTTTATCCAAACGATGCCTCCATTGTGTTTTGTATAATTTTTCATTTCATAATTTTTGCCATCCAGCATTCAATCTTTATCCGCGTGGGCCAGGACATTTATCAAAAATAAATAATTCACGAAAGATAAAAGCGATACAAAGAATCGATGTTGATTTCATCCCGGATTGTTTCGAAGCTCATTTCAAATACCAGATACGTTTTCCTGACCTGAGCCAGGGCTTGTTCTTCCAATCGTCCGGAATGCGACCTTCATGCATCGCTTGCGCCCCCTGCCGCACGCACTTTCTCAACCATCGCCAGAATCCGCCCCGTCGCGCCCTGATGGCGGGCGGCGAAATCCAGTCCTGCCTGGCGCATCGTGGCGCGGGCGGCGGGATCGGATAAAAGGTGTTGGAGCGCGGCGGCAAGTTCTTTTGCGTCGGACACGCGCCGGGCTGCGCCGGAGTGGATGGCATCCATGCTGGCCTGGGAAAAATTAAACGTGTGCGGGCCAATCAGGGCAGGGCAGCCGCAGGCCGCCGCTTCGATGAGGTTTTGTCCGCCAAAGGGCAGCAGGCTGCCGCCGATGAAGGCTGCGTCCGCCAGCCGGTAGTACGCCGCCATTTCGCCCATGCTGTCGCCCAGCCAGATGGCGTCTTCCGCCCCCGGCAGCGCCTGGCTGCGGCGCGTCAGGCGAAAACCCCGTTCCCGCGCCAGTTTTTCTACGGCGTCGAAACGCTGCGGGTGGCGGGGAACCAGCACCAACAAGGGCGGGATGGGCAAGGTTTTCAATTCAGGCAGGATGTCGAGCAGCAAGGCTTCTTCGCCTTCGCGGGTGCTGGCGGCCAGCCAGATGGGGCGCAGACGCCCTCCGGCGCTTCGCGTCGTTCCCCTTTCCTCGTTGATTTCGCCGCCATGTTCTCCCTCAGTCCCTTCGGGACAGCTCCCCCGGAGCCGGAGCCTCGTCATGCCTCCCGCTGCGAGGGCGGTGGCGCGTAGCGCCGGAGGGAGTGGTTTTTGCAGCCGCACACGCCATTCCTCCCCCTGCGCCAGCAGTTCCGGCGCAGGGCGCGCGTCGAATTTCAGGTTGCCGCAAATCTCCACACGCGGCGCGCCCAGAAGACGCAGGCGTCTGGCGTCGGCGGCGCTTTGCGCCGCAACCGCCGTCAACCGGGCAAGCGCCGGACGCGCGAGCGCGTCGATGCGGGCATAGCCGCGCGCCGAACGGCGCGACAAACGCGCGTTGACCAGCAGCACGGGCAGGCGATGCGCTTCTGCGACGGCGAGCAGGTTGGGCCAGAGTTCCGTTTCCATCAGCATCCCCAGGCATGGCCGGAAATGCAGGTAAAACCGCCGCATGGCGTCGGGCAGGTCGTAGGGCAGATAAGCCTGAAGAATGCGCGGCTCATCGTTGTACAACTCGCGTCCAGCGGCGCGACCGGTTGGCGTCATGGCGGTGAGCAGCAGGCGATGCCCCGGAAAGGCCGCCAGCAACCCGGCGATCAGGGGCGCGGCGGCGCGGGTTTCGCCGACTGAAACAGCGTGCAGCCAGATCAGGGGCGCATCGGACGGGATGGCTTTCGCGTACAGCCCGAAACGCTCGCCCCAATGCCGCCGGTATTCCGGCTGCAAGCGGCTGCGCCAGAGCAGACGCAGAAAAATGCCGGGCGTCGCCAGATAAAACAACAGGGTATAGATGAGCCGCGCCATGTTCACGCGCTTGCGGGCAGCAGGGGAACCAGCGCGGTGAGCGCCTCCTGCATCGTCGGCGGCTTGCCCTTGCCGCCCAGATTCTTGAACCAGTCGACGCCCAACACGCCGGTCAAACCGGGGTCGGTGGCGGTGTAGAGCGCGAGAATGGGCGTTTTGACCGCCGCCGCCAGATGCGCGAGGCCGGTATCGACGCCGACCGCGAAACGGGCATGCGCGATCAACGTCGCCAGATCGGCAAGGCGCATGGACGGAATGGCTTGCGCGTCGGGAATGTGGCGGGCGATGCGGGCGGCGCGCGCGCGCTCGTCAGAATTACCGCCGGGCAGGAGCAGGCTCAAGCCTCTGGCGGCAAGGGCGCGACCCAGATTGATCCAGTTCGCCTCCGGCCACAATTTATCGTCGCGGCTGGTCGCCGTCAGAAAGACCGCCGAGCGGCTGTTTTCGCTGTGCGCGGACATCAGGCCGTAATCGACTGCCGATGTCGGCGCATAAGCCAGCGCCGCCGCCGCCAGTTGTCGGTTGCGCGCCACCGCATGCAGGGTTTTGGGCACGGAAAAAACGGCGTCATAGGCGCGTGCCGCCAGCGGTTCGCGGGCGGAAGCGGCCTCGTATCCCAGACGCAACCCTCTGGCCTGACGGGTAATCAGGGCGCTTTTGACGAGGCCCTGAGTATCCAGCACTACGTCATAATCCGTAGCGGCAATCGCCCGTCGCGCCGCGCCGATTTCCCGCCAGGTCGCGGGGAAAAGCAGATGTTTCTTCCAGCGTCGGAGCGCCACAGGCAAGACCTGACGCACCCCCGGATGCAGGCGGGGAATGTCGGCGAAGGCTTCTTCCACCACCCAGTCGATGTGCGCTTCGGGAAACCGGGCGCGCAGGTCGCTGACAACCGGCAGGTTGTGAATGACATCCCCCATTGAGGAAGTCTTGACCAGCAGGATTTGGGCAGGGTTGGCGGGGCTGGAGGGCATGGAGCAATAAGGGAGTGGTTAATCGGTTCCCCCTCGCGGGGAGCGCGTCGCGTTCCATCCGGTAGGTACGCGGGGGGCAGAGTCTGGCAAGGATAGCAGATGCCAACGCCCCGATATGGTGACTATTTTTGTTCCTTTTCAGCAGGAACATAACCAAAGTTCACGCCCTGCAAGACGTACATCCGCAGCCCCTCGTTAAACGGGTAGGCAAAACTTTGTCCGATGGCGACGACATGGATTCCGTTGAGCAGTATGCGGGCGCGCAGCGTTCCGCCTTTCGCGTCGGCGTGGTGGAGCGCCTGTTGTTGAAGGGCGGCGTAGAGTCGGGAACGGGTAACAGGGTTGTTCATTTGGCTGAAGGCCGCCCATATCGTCACAATCAAAACGAGAGGAATCAGTAGCAGGCAATAAGCAATTCTGCCGTGGTATTGCTCTGCACGCTGCCTGATTTCTTTCTCGTCAACATGTTCGCTGACAAGCCTTTTTTCATATTCAGTCGTAAGTTGGTCGATTCTCTTTCTGAAAGCGAGTTTGCTTGAAAGATAGGTAAGCTTGGCAAGATGGCCGATTGCACCCAAAAGGGAGAAGAAAAGCGCTACCGGCGGCACCAGTACAGACCGCGCGGCATCCCTGCCCTGCTCGGCAAGGGGCGCGCCATCCGCATAATCCATTGCTGGCGCGTTATAGTTCGCCAACGCTTTCGCGGTAAGCGCCGCCAGCATCGGTTCATAGAGTTGGCGGATAAACCCTTGCCGGTCGATGCTCAGGGGAATTTTTGTCGTCTGCGGCAGATTCAGTTTTTCACGCAGGTCAGACTGTACGGCAGGATGGGCGATAAATTGCGCCTGAGACAGTCCCGGCGGTACTTTCCTGCCATTGACTTCTATGCCGTTTTTGCGGACTTCCTCAATAACTTCCGCCCGCACCTGTTTTTCAATACCGGCGCGAAACCCGGCTTCATCGTCGTGTTGCCACTTGGGGTCGTGGAGATATTCACGGACGTGGCCATCAACCTTCCGGAGACAGTTTGGCGTAAAAATGCTCTTCCGGCCATTTCGATAGCATTTGCTGTCCATCTCCTTATATTCCCGCCATGATTTGTTGTGCACCCTGTCGGTTTCGGGCTGGATTCTGGCGTTCAGGAAAGGGCCTACCTCAAGCCCCCGATATTCCTTCCATTGCGCGGTTGCGCCCTGGATGGCCTTGACATAGGCATTGTCATAATAGCCTTGCACACCGCCTGTTTTTTCGACGAAGGCATCCCTCAGCAGGTCTTTTTTGGCGTGTTCGATTTTTTCGTCCAGGTCTTCCACCGAGATGGCGATGAGCGGGAACAGGGCGAGAAACGCCTTGCCTTCCGGTTTGTTGTACAGCCCCGGCGTTTCGTCCATACCGGAGAGAATCACCTTGTCATTCACGAGCGCGCGCTGAATCAGTGAGAGGTTGATGGCCTGCCGACGAAAAGCGGGAGAACTGGACTCTACCAGGGTGTCGACCAGCTTTTCGAGACCATGGTAAACACCGAACACACACACAACCAGCGCAAAAACAATTCCCGGAAAACTGGGAATGTAGACGCTCTTCACATCTTCTTCGTTGTCGCTGTCCGTGAAATTGCGTTTTTTGTGACGCAGCATGAGGAGAAATTGCCAGAGAAAAAGACCTGCCGCCGTACCGGAGAGCAAGCGACCATAGTGCTCAATATGGTGAATCTCATCGCTGCTGGCGCTTCCGCCTACGACATCCAGCAGTCTGGCGTTGAACGAGAGTTCGCAAAGCAGGTAAACGCCAGTACAGACCAGCAGCAACTTCAGGATTGCGGGAGAAATCCCGTTACGTCGCCCAGGTGACCTGAGCGTTTTCTTCACGGAAACCGCCGCAACAAAAACCCGCGCCATGCAGCAAAACAGAATGAAGTAAAGTCCTTTACTCACCCATCCTGGATAATCCTCTGTCGGTATGGGAACAACGAAGATGAAATAACCCAGCGTGACCGTGGTTGAGCCGAAAAAAAGCGTCCGACAAACCGCGTTACCGTAGTACAAGCCGACCAACAACAACAAGAAAATAATAATTCCAAATGCTTCCATCGCGTTATGAAAGGTCGATTGTGGTTTTCTTTTGCTCAACAGGTTTGCCGAAGTCGATGTTATCCGGCAGGACAACCTTGTCATCCGGTTTGGCAACCTGGGGCGTAGACGGCGAGGCAGGCGGGGATGGCGGCTGTGGTGGCAAAGAGGCAGGAGTGGTTTTGGCGGTCTGCGTACTTTCCGGGCGCGGCGCCTGCGCCTTGTCTTGTGGACGCTGCGCGGCAACGGGCGGCGTTGGCGCAGGCTGCTTTTTGGCGGGTTTGGGGGCAGGCAAGGTAATGGGGTTCGAGCGCAGCAGGCTCCCATTCCTGTAGGTATAGCGGGTTACTGTTTTCTCATTTACAAAATCGAAATATTCTTCACCCTTGCCAAAGGTGATACGCGCCAGAGCATCCTGGCAATTACGCTTGATGTCCCATTTATCCGCCGACAAGCGATCTCCCAGACTGACCAGAACATAAGCGCGTTGGCAACTGGCTGTACTGGTTTCCAACAGAATATTGACATTGCGTTCCACCACACCGACATGCATTATCCTGCCGCTGTTCAGCTTGCCAAGCGAAATCATGCGCGAAATATAGCCAAACTTCATGCTCCACTCATCACCCATCCGTCGCAATGTGATTGTATCCCCGCCGGGGAGCGTCTTCTCGTCCATCGTCATGCCGAAAACCTGAGCCAGATCCGGCGTAAAAGTAATCTTGTTCTTGCTGCTCTGAACAGCGCAACCGCTTATGACAAACAGGCAAATGAACCCGAAAATGGCAAGGCGAACGGACATGGAACA
>JAISRR010000042.1 GCA_031273565.1 Zoogloeaceae bacterium
GACATGATGTACATCAGGATGCTGGTGCCGATGAAGAAGGGACGCAGCGGCAGGCGCAGACTGCCGTAGCGGATGACGATGAACAGGACCGCGAGGCACAGGCAGGCCACGGCGAATCCGTACCAGAGCATGTCCATGTACTGCCCGCTCTCGGCCATAAGCGCCTGGTAGAAGAGGATCGTTTCCGCCCCTTCCCGGAACACGGCCAGAAAGGCCGCCGCGCCCAGAGCAAGGGAACTTCCGGTCGTGACGGCCGCAGCGACGTGTTTTTCGATGTATTCTTTCCAGGCCTGGTTCTGCGCCTTGGCGAGCATCCAGTTGCTGACGAAGAAGAGCACAACCACCGCGAGAAGCATGGTGAATCCTTCCAGCAATTCCTGGTTGGCGCCGCTGATGGAAAAGAGTTTTTGCAGGGCGACGGCCATGGCGGCGCTGGCGATGACGGCGGCCCCGGCGCTCATGTAGACCACCCTGGTCATATGCTCGTTGCCGGAGCGGGTCAGGTAGGCGGCGATGGCCGCGACAACGAGGATGGCTTCAAACCCTTCGCGCAGCAGGATGAGCAGAGAGGCAATAAAGGTGCCCATGCCGCTTTCTTCCTTGCCGTCAAGGGCATTGCCGTCCTCGCGCAGCATCCGGATCAGTTGATCGAGCCCGGCCCGGATCTCGCTGTTCGCTTTTTGTTCCGTCATGATCCGCTTGACGGTCGCGAACTGGTATTCGACAGTGGCCGCCCGCTTGCCGGAAACATAGGACAATACGGCCCGCTCGACGCCCAGTTTTTCATAGTAGCCGAAATAGGCGTCGTTGACGCGTTCCTTGCTTTTTTCAATGTCCTTGGACAGATAGATCTCATAGGCGTCATTCAGCACCGTGATCATTTCATTAATTATTTCCGTCCAGTTGGCGTATTGTTTCGCCGCCGGAGCCGTCTGGCCGGCCGCGAGAACGCCAATGGCGAGAGCCAGGCCCATGATCCATTTTTTCATGATGAACGCCCCGTCCCAAATGATGTTGAATGTTGGTATCAATAAATAACTTGCCAACTACCCGCCCGAGAACGCGTAGCGCCTGGCCATCCTCTGTTTCAGATTCTGATGAAATTGAAAATCCAAATCAACAGGAGGCAAGCTAGCACGGCCCGATACCCCTGTCAATACCCATCAGGGCAGTGCACAGGGCATGTCTAGACCCGCCCCCCGAGTCAAGGTTTTTGAGCTGACGATATCAGATGCAATCCATGTCTCCGGCATCTTTCCGGGGATATTCCCCTGTGCCATGATGATATCCGCACTATGGCTCCCAATCAATCGAGCGATCTTAAAAGATCTTTGCCTTGCCCGGGTTTTTCCATAGACGGTCCGACCGTAGCTCATCAAACCTCAATTCGCATTGTGTTGGCGGTAAATCTCCATAGTTGCGCTTTCAGCAAAAAGGATATCCCCGGAGCCGCCTTGCGCCACATGCGGGCCGATGCGACAACGCGCTGTCAAGGGCGCGTAGCGGCGAAGCTTCCCTTGACAGCGCGTAGGAGCAAGGCACCGTGGCGCTAAAGAGCGGCAAGGGGATATCTTTGGTGAGCTGAGCATGTTCCATAATTTCCTTTGCGTGGTTCACTGAATTACGCTGCCCATGCCTTGCAGGCTTTTGAGATATCGTAGGTTTCTCCTTTTGCGAGAACGACCCACGCCATCCTGACCAGTTTGTTGGCAAGAGCGACGGCCGCCTTGAATACTCCCTTACGGGCCACCAAACTCAGGACCCATGTATCCAGGGCTGTCATTCCGAGCGGCTCGCCATCTGCGCCCCTTCTTCTTCTGCCAATGCCATGAATGACCGCACGGGCGCACAGGATGAGCAGTGTCCGTAGCCGCACGTTCCCCCGCTTGCTGATGCCAAGCATCCGTTGTTTGCCGCCGGAAGAATGCTCTCGTGGCGTCAGACCCAGGTATGCCGACATCTGACGTCCGTTATGAAATTGCTCGGCACTGCCGACATGGGCAACCAGGGCAAGAGCGGTAAGAGGACCGATGCCGTTGATCTTCATCAGCCGCTGACAACTTTCCGAGCTTTTTACCCGTACACTGATCAGTGTGTCCAGGCCGGCAATCTTGTCCGCAACTTCTTGATACTCGGCATAGTTCTCTGTCAGGACGGCCTGGAAATCACCACTGAATCCATCCCATTGTGCGGAGATAATTTTCGGAAATTCCTGCATAAATTTATGCCGTCCCTGGGGAATGACGATTCCCCGCTCCGCCAGAAACGATCGCGTCTGGTTGACGATTTGCGTCATGGTATGCACCAGTCGTTCACGCCGGGACAGAAGATGATCCGTATCCTGCTGCTCTTCGGTTTTGGAGGCGATAAAACGAGTGCCGGGGTGCATCAGCGCTTCGCAAATGGCCTTGGCGTCAGCCGCATCGGTCTTGTTATGGGAACCGAGAAAAGCTTTGACCCTCTCCGGACTGATAAGCCTGACGACATGTCCCATAGCCGTCAGTGTACGCGCCCAGTAGTGTGATGTGCCGCAAGCCTCAATGCCGATTGTGCAGGGGGCAAGTCGGACAAAATATTCCTTCACGGCGCTACGCCCCATTTTTTTGTTGGCAATCGCCTTACCTTTTTCATCGGCGGAGAATGCCTGAAAAACATTTTTTGCAATGTCCAAACCGATAAAGTATGCTTGACTCATGGCCCGTCTCCTTATTTGGCGCTCCCGTGCGGAATGACGCCGGTTTTGGTGAATTCATGGAAACACCCGTCG
>JAISRR010000050.1 GCA_031273565.1 Zoogloeaceae bacterium
CGCCGCAGGTCAACAACGGCGGTTTCTACGATACCGCCCTACCTAACCCGCCCTGCCTGAAACGTCTGAACCGCCCCTAAAACGCGTACCTCACCCGCACCCCGCCCGTGACCCCTTCGCGTTTGCCCGTATAGCCCTGCAAGCCGAGGTCGATGCTCAACAGCTGGTTGGCCGCAGGGATAAGGGTCAGGCCCGCTTCCACCATACCCGTATTCCCTTGCAACTCCGGCGCGTCGATGGCTTCTCCGTAGGCGGTGGCTTTGGCCTTGCCGTCGAATTCGTGTTCCCAGGCCGCGCCGAGATAGGCGCTGGCGCTTTTGTTCAACTGATAATCCCACTTCGCCCCCAGACGGGTTCTTTGGGAATCGACCGCGTTGAACTTCACCGGGTCACCGGTGGTGAGGCGGACGCGGTCGCCGTCCTGATCCGCCTGTTCGGCCTGATCCCCGGCCTTCGGAAAATCTTTGCCGATGGCGGCTATACCGGCAAATTGATCGACTGGGCAGCGGCGATGTTTGCCTGGCGGGCGCTTTCCCGTCGCCTCAATCGTGACGACGAAATCAACCCGAAACACGCCGAAGCCATGATACAACTGGCCATGATCCACCATGATCCATCTGCTTCTCAAACAACTTTCTAATTCTTAAAACAGCTTCTGAGCCGAAATACAAAACAAATCCCGGTTTTTGGCGAGGGGCGGAGCGCCACCGCGCTCCCGAACAACACCGTCAAGATTGCCCATAAAACCAGGCTCGCCCTGGTAATGCTTATGGAATGCGCGCATCGCGTAGCCCGGAGCGCAGCTTTCAACGCCGCCATCAATGCAGGGCATCGGCATGCATGCAATCGCCCGGTCGGGGTGAAGGCGGCGGAAAACCTGCTATCAAAGCGCCTGAAGGTTTATGACGGGAAATTCAGTCCGAATCGTTGCGTGCGAACCTCTGGCGGATTACCGGCGCGCGTCGCAGCGGGTCAATGCGCCGCTTTACGCCATTGGCGCGTATTTTGGAAATTCAGCCCTGAACTCGGAGAAGCGCCGGTTTACGGGATGTCCTCGCCTGCCTCTGCGGATTGCGACTGCACCGGCAGGGAGAGGACAAAACGCGCGCCATCGGGCGGCGTCGATTCGACGACGAGGCTGCCGCCGTGAGCGCGGGCGACGCCAAGGGCAATCGGCAGCCCCAGACCGGTGCCCTGGCTTCTGGTGGTAAAGAAAGGCTCGAAGATGCGCGTCTGCATTTCCATGTCGATGCCGGGTCCCTGGTCGGTAACGGCCAACAGGATTTCGTCGGCGCCCTGCCGGGCGGAAAGCCGGATGCACATGTCGGCTGCGCTGACTTGCAAGGCGTTCTCCAGCAGGCTGACCAGCGCGCCGAAGAGGGCTTTTCTGCCGCCGACGATGATGGTGGCGTCGGGGCAGTGATTATTCACTTCCAGCCGCACGCCGCGTTCTTTCAGCAGCGGTTCCAGGGTTTGCGCGGCTTCCTGCAACAGTTCGCGGACGGGGATGATGTCGCGTCCGATGCTTTCGCCACGCGCGAACAGGAGTACGTCCTGAATCAATCGTTCCAGACGGCGCAGTTGGGCGGCGGTCTTGTCGGCAAAGCGGCGGCGGGCATCTTCCGCCAGATCCGCTTTACCCAGATTACCGGCGTACAGAAGCGCCGTCGCCAGCGGCGTGCGTAACTGGTGCGCGAGCGAAGCGGCGAGTTCGCCCATCGCGGCAAGACGCTGGTTGCGTTCCAGTTCCGCCTTCATCTGGTGGGCGGCGGAAATATCGTGCAACAGCAGCAATTTGCCGCCTGCCGAATCCAGCGGACTTTCCGCGAGGCTCAGGCGTTTATCGCCCGATTGCCATTCGCCCAGGGTAATCGTCGGTTCCAGTTGGGCGCGCGCCACCTCGCCCCAATGCCGACCTTCGATGTCCGCCCCCAGCAGGGCGCGGGCGACGGGGTTGGCTTCGGTAATGCGCGCCTCGCCGTTCAGCACCACCACGCCGGCGGGCAGCGCGTCGAGCAGCAGGCCGAGGCGTTCGGACAGAGCTTCCTTTTCCTGATACTGGCGGCGCAGTTCGCCGTTGGCAACGGCGAGTTCGTCGGCGAGCGAAGCGGCTTTTTGTTGCAGGACGGCATAAGACTGGGTGAGTTCGGCGGAAACCTGATTGAACAAGGCGAACGCCCGCTGTAATTCCTGGCTTTTGGCTTCAGGCGGAATGAGCGCGCTGGTGGTTGCGGCGAGCGTAGCATCAGTAGAATCGGCAGAGGGCAGAGACATGGAAACGACGGAATACAAATTATTGGAAAGACGAAGGTCGGCTAATAGTAGAATAAACACCATTTTTATGCTTGGTCAGATGACAAGGTTGCCGGTAATTTGCCAGCGCCTTTATGGCATCTGACACCTGACCTCTGACACCCGAATGGCGACTACCCCGGAAATCACGGCTGATACGGCAATACCCGCTGCGACAGACACAACGAGCGCGACGGACACGGCAAATGCCCTGACGCGGCTACGCACGGCGTTCGATCAGCTGAACAATACGCAAAAGCTCATGCTGGCGGCGGGCGTCGCCGCCATCATCGCCATTCTCGTCGGCACTTATTTGTGGAACAAACAGCCGGACTACAAGGTGCTGTTCGCCAATTATTCCGAAAAGGACGGCGGCGCGATCATCGCCGCGCTGGAACAGGCCAACGTCCCCTACCAGTATTCGGCAGGCGGCTCGGCCATTCTCGTGCCCGCCGCGCAGGTGCATGACGTTCGTCTGCGTCTGGCCGCTCAGGGCTTGCCGCGCGGGGGGTCTGTCGGCTTTGAGTTGATGGAAACCCAGAAATTCGGCACCAGCCAGTTTATCGAACAGGTGAATTACCAGCGTGCGCTGGAAGGCGAACTTGCCCGCACCATCGAATCCATTTCCGCCGTCGATTCCGCCCGGGTGCATCTGGCGATTCCGAAACCCAGCGTATTTGTGCGCGAGGAACAGAAACCAACCGCTTCCGTGCTCCTGCACCTGTTTCCGGGGCGCGCGCTGGACCCCGCGCAGATTGCGGGCATCAGCCACCTGATCTCCTCCAGCGTGCCGCAATTGCCGATCACCAACGTCAATATCGTCGATCAGGACGGCAACCTGATTTCGCAGTTGAAGGACAAGCTCGCCGAGGCGGGACTGGATGCCAACCAGTTAAAATATGTGCACGAGAAGGAAAGCAGCATCGCCCAGCGCATTGAGGCCATTCTCGCCCCCTGGGGAACGGGCAACTATCGTGTTCAGGTGGCGGCCGATCTGGATTTTTCCCATGTCGAACAGACGGCGGAAACCTTCCGTCCCAACGGCGTGCCCGCAGAAGCGTCCATCCGCAGCGAACAGATTTCGGAATCGGCCAATCTGAACCAGCAGCCCGCACAAGGCGGCGTGCCGGGCGCGCTCACCAATCAACCGCCCGTGCCCGCCATCGCGCCGCTCACCCAGCCGCCCATCACGCCGCCGCCAGGAGAAGCCGGGGGTGCGCCCGCTACGCCTGCCAATCCCGCCAATCCCGATCCCCGCGACCCCAATCGCGGAAGGCTCGACGCCGCTGGCGTGCATGCGCCATTAAATCCCGTTTCGCCGCCGCTGACGACCCAGACCTCCACCACCCGGAATTATGAAGTAGACAAGACCCTCACCTATACCAGGCAGGCTGCGGGCACGGTGCGGCGTCTGACGGCCGCCGTGGTGATGAATTACCGCATGGTCAAGGATAAAAACGGCGTTGAAACGCCGGGGCCGCTGCCGGAAAACGAATTGAAGCAAATTCACGATCTCGTGCGCGAAGCGATGGGTTACGACGAAAAACGGGGGGATGCGCTTTCGGTCGCCAACATCCCCTTCACGTCGGAAGTAAAGTCGGATGACGATGGTATCCCTCTGTGGAAAGACCCGGAAAATGTCGCGCGCGGCATGGATATCCTGAAATATCTGGTCATCGCGGGCATTCTTTTCGCCATTTATTTCGTCATGCTGCGCCCGGTTTTGCGTTCCATGTTCCCGCCCCCTCCTGAGCCGGAAGACACTTCAAAAGAAGGCGGTGGCGGTGATGGCGGCGGCGGTAGTGGCATCGCAGGCGAAGGCAGGATGACGGAAAACGGTCAACACGAGCCGAGCGCGCTTGACAATTTTGCTGCGAAGGTGGAAAAGGCCAAGGGGATTGCACAAAGCGATCCCAAGATAGTTGCGGACACGATCAAGGATTGGTTGGGGCTAAATGGCTGACGAAGGCTTGGAAAAAAGCGCCATTCTGTTATTGACCCTGGGGGCCGACCGCGCCGCCGAGGTGCTGAAGCTTTTGGGGCCGCGCGAAGTGCAAAAACTGGGGCACGCGATGGCGAACCTGAAAACCATGCCGCGCACAAAAGTGGAAACGGTGGTGGATGAATTCATCACCACCACCGCTGAACAGGCCGCACTGCACGTCGATACCGACAATTACATCCGTTCCGTGCTGACGAAAGCGCTGGGCGATGACAAGGCCGCCAACCTGATTTCCCGCATCCTGCACGGCGGCGAAACCAACGGCATCGAAGGTCTGAAGTGGATGGACGCTTCCACCGTTTCGGATCTCATCAAAAACGAGCATCCCCAGATCATCGCCACCATTCTCGTGCATCTGGAACACGACCACGCCAGTGAAATCCTCAGCTTCTTCTCCGAGCGGTTGCGTAATGACGTGGTGCTGCGCATTGCCACACTGGAAGGCATCCAGCCGCAGGCATTGAAAGAACTGAACGATGTCATGTTGCAACTCCTGTCCGGTTCGGCCAACATCAAGAAAACCGCGATGGGCGGCGTGCGCACCGTGGCGGAAATCCTGAATTTCAGCGGCACGGCGGAAGAAACCTCGGTGATCGACGCCATCAAGGAATACGACCCCGACCTGGCGCAGCGCATCCTCGACGAAATGTTCGTGTTTGAAAACCTGCTCGACCTTGACGATCGTTCCGTGCAGATGTTGCTGCGCGAAATCCAGTCCGATTCGCTGGTGCTGGCCTTGAAGGGCGCATCGGAAGAACTGCGGGAAAAAGTCTTCAAGAACATGTCGCAGCGCGCCTCCGAAATGCTGCGCGAAGACCTGGAATCCAAGGGGCCGGTACGACTTTCCGAAGTGGAAGCCGAACAAAAGGAAATTCTCAAGGTTGTGCGCCGCCTTGCCGACGAAGGTCAGATTGTGCTGGGCGGCGCGGGCGGCGAGCAGATGATCTGATCTGATCAGAGGACAGAGGACAGAGGACGGATGACAGAAGACAGTAATTCATGCGGCGGCAACGCCACCGGAGGGAGTGAAGTTCAGAGGACGGAAGACAGAGGACTGATGACCGTAATTCATGCGGTCGTTTCGCTACCGGTAACTGATCTCTCCTCTGACCAGAGGACAGCCACATGATTGAATCCCGTTGTCTAAAAACACATCGGTTGCGAAGGACGCAAGGCATGATGCCTGCGGGACTTCGCGCCGGATTGAGCTGACATGGCCGACTACATCCCCAGGGAAAATCTGCAAACCTATACCCGCTGGCAGGCGGACGATTTTGGCGCGCCCCGCCCGGCAGCGCCGGATAAGGCGGCTGTGCCGGAAGACGATGCGGCGCAAGCCAATGCGCCGCCCACCGCCTCGCAGGAGGCAGAAATTGTGCCTGCCGAGCAGGTCAGACTGCCCACCGCCGAAGATCTGGAACGCATGCACGAAGACGCCAGACAGAGCGGTTATCAGGCCGGTTACGACGCGGGTTATCAGGCCGGGCATGAAGAAGGGCGTCAGGCGGGTTCGAGCGATGCCGAGGCTTACAAGGCGGAAATCGGCAATCTCTGCTTGGGGTTGAACGAAGCCCTGCAACATTTCGATCAGGACATGGCGGAGTCGGTTCTGGCCTGCGCGCTGGAAGTCGCCGGGCAACTCACCCGCACGATCATCCGCGTTCAGCCCGAAACCCTGCTGCCCACCATCCGCGAGGCGCTGGCGTTACTCCCCCTGCATCATGGCCCGGTCACCCTGCTGATCGCTCCGGCGGAAATGGCGATGGTGCGCGAACATCTGGAAACCCAGTTTTCGCAAAATGGCTGGCAAATCCAGGCCGACCCGGACATCGCTCCCGGCGGCTGCCGTCTGCGCGCGGGCAGCAGCGAAGTCGACGCCACGCTGAACACCCGCTGGCGGCGGACGCTGGAATCCATTGGCGTAACGCAGGAATGGCTTGCCGGAGGGCAGCTATCCGGGGACAGCAAGGATCGACGCAAAAATGAGTGACGCGGACATCCGCTCGGAATCTGCGCAGACCCGCCTGCAACGCTGGCGTTCGCTGACGGAACAGGCGGGCAAGGCCGCGTCTTATGCCGAAACCATCCTCACCAGCGGTCATCTGACGCGCATCAATGGGCTGGTGATGGAAGCCGCAGGGTTGAAACTGCCGCTGGGGAGCACCTGCAAAGTGTATCCCAACGTAGGCGCACCGGTGGAAGCCGAAGTCGTGGGATTTGCGGGCGAAAAACTGTTCCTCATGCCGTCCGATGACCTCTATGGCCTCTCACCCGGCGCGCAGGTCATGGCGGTAGAACCGAACATTGCGCCGCCCAAGGTCGGACAGCGGGGCATCAAGCGCCGTCGCGCCATCGACCGCGCCAAACAGGCGCCGGTCGGCGAATCCATGTTGGGCCGGGTGGTCGACGGCGTGGGTCGCCCGCTGGACGGCAAAGGCGCACTGCGCCCGGAAGCGCAGCGTTCCCTGCAAAGCCGCCCCTACAACCCGATGGGACGCGCCCCGATCGAGCATGTGCTGGATGTTGGCGTGCGCGCCATCAACGGCATGCTCACCGTCGGACGCGGGCAGCGCATGGGGTTGTTCGCCGGTTCCGGTGTGGGCAAATCCATGCTGCTGGGCATGATGGCGCGCTATACCAACGCGGAAGTCATCGTTGTCGGCCTGATCGGTGAACGCGGGCGTGAAGTCAAGGAATTCATCGATCATATTCTCGGCGAACCCGGCATGGCGCGCGCCGTCGTCGTCGCCGCCCCCGCCGACACCGGCCCACTGATGCGCCTGCAAGGCGCGGCTTACGCCACCACCATCGCCGAATATTTCCGCGACCAGGGCAAGCATGTGCTGCTGATTATGGATTCGCTCACCCGCTTCGCCATGGCGCAACGCGAAATCGCCCTCGCCATCGGCGAACCGCCCGCCACGCGCGGCTACCCACCCTCCGTTTTTGCCCGTCTGCCGCAACTCGTCGAACGCGCCGGCAACGGTCCCGCAGGCGGCGGTTCCATCACCGCCTTTTACACCGTGCTGGCGGAAGGCGACGACCAGCAAGATCCCATCGCCGACGCCGCCCGCGCCATTCTCGATGGTCACATCGTCCTTACCCGCACGCTCGGCGACGCAGGCCACTACCCGGCCATCGACATCGAACAATCCATCAGCCGGGCGATGGTGAATCTGATCGAACCGGATCACCTGAAGCAGATTCGTCGTTTCAAGGTGCTCTTTTCCCGCTACCAGCGCGCCCGCGACCTGATTGTGGTCGGCGCTTACGTTCCCGGCTCCGACCCGGTGCTGGACGAAGCCGTCAAACTCTACCCGCGCATGGAGCATTTTTTGCAGCAACAATTCAACGAAAGCGCCGATTTCGCGTCGAGCGTGCAGGGATTGAAAACCCTGTTCGCAGAAGAAGAACCCGGCGGCGCCGATGAATGAACGGGCACGCCATGCATTGCCGGAAGCGTGTTTCAGTCGCTGGCAATGGTCGGTGTTTCGCTGCCTGCTTCGGGTTGCGCGCTCACGCTTGTCTACCCCGCTGGTTTTCGCATGTCGATCTGACGCGTCATGACCTGTTGATGCGCGTACAGCCCGGCAAGGTTACGGCATTTTACAGTCCGGCCTGCCGCAAGGGGTTGTCGGGCAGGTTAATATAGTCCGCTGTTTCCCCTCCCTGAGAATGTTCGCCCCATGCCGGAAAAATTTACCCTGCAACCGCTGCTCGACCTGATGCGCGACCGCACCGACGAAGCCACGCGACAGTTGGGGCAGCTCATCGCCGCCGAGCAAAACGCCAAGGGGCGTCTGCGACTGCTTTCACAATATCGGGAAGAATACGCCCAGCGTTTTCGCGACGCCCAGACTGCGGGGCTGACCCTGCAAAGCTGGCAGAATTATCAGGATTTTCTGGCCAAAATTGACGAAGCCATCGCCCAGCAGGGCAATATTGTTGCCGCTTCCGAGCAAAATACCGCCGCCGGTCAGCAGCACTGGCAGGAACAACACACCCGCATGAAAGCCATTGACACCCTCTCCATCCGCCACCAGAAAACGCAGGATAAAAAGCAGAACAAGCTGGAACAGAAGCAACTGGATGAGTTTGCGATTCGCAGTTATCAGCAGGTTAAAGACGACAATTCGTAGGTCGGCGCTTCACCATTCCACCATCGGGCGGTTCATCACGCACCTCCGCCAATTTGTTGGCTTTTGCTGTGCTACGTGCTCATAGGTAGGATGGTGGAAGGCGCTTCGCTTTTCCACCCTACGCGATGTCCGTGCTACGCTTGCTAAAGAAACTGGTTTAGCAAGACGCTTATTTGCGATTTTCGACTTTGAAGACCGTCCAGCCTTTTTTGTCATCGTATTTCAATGTTAGTGTAACTTTCTGACTTGGACCACCTGCATGTGTGTCACCCTCTCTATAAGCACGACCGTAAATCACTATGGTTTTCGGATTGGCAGAAAATACTTTATCGAATACTCCTATTGGAAGCCCAGGTTTTGGTGAAGCAAAAAGCCCCTCTGGAAGTACATCTCCTACTGGAGGCAGCCCATAATGGGGTAAATCTCTCTTAATTTCCATAAATTTAGAAAAGTCTCTCTCAATTTCCGTAAAATTAGAATCTTCCGGAACAACGACAACCTTGTCATTAAAAATTGTTACTATTGTGAGATGAGGACTACTCGAATTTCCTTCACAAGCAGCATCACTATCTCCTGACCAAATAACACCATATTCACCCTTGGAGTAGAGTAAAGTGTCGTCCTTGACTTCCGTATAAGGTGATATTGCAAATACTGTGTAATCAGACGCATCTTCCCCATCCGGGCAGGCCACAGCCTCAATATATCCTTTTGCGACTTTCAGCACTTCCTGCCTGACATTTTTCGCATTCAGGTTCCCAACATATTTAGCTTGTGCGATGGGTGAAAATAAAAACATTGTCACAACCACCACACCAAAAATAGACGCGATTTTCTTCATAAACAACTCCTTGAATAATAAAATTCGGCTAAACCACTGCCTCTATGTGTTGCAACCGGACATCCCGCAAGGAATGTCCGGCAAGCGCTCGGCTTACTTCTTACCGCCAGGTGGATTGTTACCACGCCCGCCACCAGAAGGCTGACCAGGATTCTTGCTAGGTCCGTTTGGAGGTGTGTTGCTCATGGATTGCTCCTTACTCAAAAAAACAAAAGGATGTCGCGCTCAACACATAGGTGCATCAAGGCGACGTTGCTGACAAGCTTGCCGATACCACCACTGTCAAGCTCAACGACCTAAGCGGCGTCGTGCGCTGGCGACAAAGCCATACATCATATTCGCCCCATAGTCTATGCAAAATGGCGTGGTATCAACAGTTGCTTTATACTCGAAATAAATTAAAAAGTGAACTTTGTGCATGGTGAAAATTTACCGTTTGACGATGAACGCCAAACAGGAATTTTCCGCACGCTTGAAAGAAGCCATGCGCGACGCGGGCTACGAGCCGCGTCCTACCGTGTTGGAGCGAGGGTTCAACACTCGCTACCACGGCAAATCCATCACCTTGCAGTCCGCTTCGGGCTGGCTGACGGGGAAGTCGATTCCAGAGCAAGACAAGCTACAAACGCTGGCGGACTGGTTGAGCATAGAGCCACATGTGCTGCGCTTTGGCAGTCCGCCGACGCTGAATCTTCAAGAACAGAAAAAATCTCTGGAAGCAGTTACCGACAGCATGGAGCGCGAAACGCTGGAAGCCTTCGCTTCCCTCTCCGTTCGACAAAAAAAGGCGGTGCGGGCAATCATCATGGAGTTGTCGCAGGCGAGGCAGGAACACAAGAAAAAATAGGGCGAGCGCAGCACCAGCATCGTGTAGGGCAGATGAGCGGAGCGTTATCCGCCACTTGCCAAGCCTCGAAAAATTGGCTGCGGTGCGTTGAGAATCGCCAAATGTTGGAATGGTGAAGCGCATTCCGACCTACACATGGTATGGCCTTTGCTTTCAGAAAGAACAAAAGCAACTTTTATCGGGCAGACACCATGACCATCAGCCTTGTTTCAGCCGCCGCTTCCGGCGGCACTCCTCTGGCGGCGCTTACGGGCGACGCCAGGGCGTCCGGCGATATTTTTGCCACCTTGTTCGGGCAACTTCTGGCGGGCGCGCAGGACGTGAATCTCCTCGACGCCGCGCGCGATTCCGATCTGTCCGCCGCCCTGACGCAACTGCCTTCAGCGATGGACGAGCCGTTTCTGAACCCGGCAGCCCTGATGGATCTGGTGAATGCGGATGCGGCGGTGTTGGGCCAGTTGCCGGAAAAACTCCAATCCCTGCTGCGCGACCTCAAAAAACGTCTGGCGCAGGAAGAAGAAGCGGCAACGCCGATCCCCCTGCTGGGCGCGTTGTCTACGCCGATCGAACTGCCGCAGGAGATCGTGTCCGGACCGGGCGCGCCGCAAGCGGACGCCGAGTTCCGTGAACCCATACGCTTGATGCAACAGCTGGCGGGAATGGAAAAGGCGGTGGCAGAACTTTTGACGCCGAAATCGGCAAATCTTGCCGCCAACCCCGAAAAATTCCCGGAAGATTTCGGCCAGTTGTTGCGCGAGAACCTGTTGCAAGGTCAGGTGCAGAATCAGTCCACGTCGGGTGCAACTGCACAAAGCGTCGGCATCGGCAGGCCGGGCTTGCAAACGCCGGTGATGTCGCACGCCTGGGCGCAGGAATTCGGTGAAAAAATTGTCTGGATGGCGAGAAGCGGCCAGCAGACGGCGCAGTTAAGCCTCAATCCCGCCCATCTGGGGCCGCTGACCATCCATCTGAATCTGGATGCCGAAAAAGCGTCCGCCACCTTTACGGCGACCACGGCGGAAGTGCGGCAGGCGATTGAAGAAGCCATGCCCCGGCTGCGCGAGATGCTGGCTGCCGCCGGAGTGGCGCTGGGTGAAACTTCGGTAGGAACGCAGACGCGCCAGGAATGGCATGCCGCGCAGCAACAGGCCACACAACAGGAAGCGCAGAACAGCGCGCGCAGGAACGCAAGAGAAGCGCGAAGCGGCAGGGATGGGGCTATACTTGAAGATCATTTGCCCACTGCGCGCGTCGCTCGAACGCAGTATGGCATGAGCATGGTTGACCTGTTCGCCTGACTTGCTGATTTGTATGTACTGAAAGGATTGATTTCATGGCCGCAAAAGACGCCAAACCCGCAGTTCCTGAGGGAGAGACGCCCAAAAAAGGCAAAAAGCTGCTGATCATCGTGCTGGCGCTGGCGGCGCTGATTCTCGCGCTGGCGGTGGGAGCGGTGTGGCTCCTGACTTCGGACAGCAGTGATGAGGGCGACGAAGAGGAAGAAGAAGTGCAGCAAACCCGGAAATCCGGAAAAAAGAGCGCGCTTGCCGAATTACCGATTTATGTCCCGCTGAAATTTTCAGGCGACCGGGATACCCTGACGGTAAATCTTGCGCCCGATGAAAGTGGTAGCGGCCCATTCGTGCAGGTGGGCATTACGCTGACCGTGGACAACCTGGAGGCGGAATCCACGCTGAAAGCCTGGATGCCAGACATTCTGAATGACATCAACCTCATCATGTCGAGCAAGAAGGAATCCGAAGTGAATACCAAGGAAGGCAAGGAAGCGGTGCAGCGGGAAATTCAGGATGCCATCAATTCCATCGTTTCACCGCCCAGAAAAGGCAAAGCGCCGGAAGGCCCTGTGCTGGCGGTGAAGTTTACTGCATTTCTCATCCAGTAAAGATCAAAGGAGCTGCTCATGGCCGGAGACTTTCTCTCTCAGGAAGAAGTTGATGCCCTGTTAAAAGGCGTCACCGGGGAGGAAGACGCGCCTGAAGAAAGCACTCAGGAAACTTCCGGCGTTCGCGCCTACAACCTGGGGACGCAGGAACGCATCGTGCGCGGGCGCATGCCCACGCTGGAACTCATCAACGAACGTTTCGCCCGCTATCTGCGGATTGGCATGTTCAATTACATGCACCGCAACACCGAAATTTCGGTCGGCCCGATCCGGGTGCAGAAATACAGCGAATTCATCCGCAATCTGGTGGTGCCGACCAATCTTAATCTCGTCACCGCCAAGCCCCTGCGCGGCACCGCCCTGTTTGTGTTCGACCCCAATCTCGTGTTTCTGGTGGTCGACAACATGTTCGGCGGCGACGGGCGCTTTCATTCACGGGTCGAGGGGCGGGAATTCACCGCCACCGAGCAGCGCATCATTCAGGGCATTCTGGGCGTGGTGTTCGCCGATTATGGCCGTTCCTGGAAGCCGGTGTTTGATATTCATTTTGAGTACGTGCGTTCGGAAATGAATTCCCAGTTCGCCAATATCGCGACCCCCTCGGAAATCGTCATTTCCACTTCCTTCACCATGGAATTCGGCGGCGCGACAGCGGACATGCACATCTGCTTCCCCTATTCGATGATTGAGCCGATCCGTGATCTGCTCTACAGCACCATGCAGAGCGATCAGGTGTCTTCGGACAAGCACTGGATCAGCATGCTGCGCAAACAATTGAAAAGCGCGGAAGTCGAACTGGTGGCGCAACTGGGTTCAGCCCGGATCACTCTGGGAGAGATATTGAAACTGAAAGTGGGCGATGTCATCCCGATCAACATCCCGGAAACCCTGAGCGTGGAAGTCGACAAGATTGCCATCATGGAATGTGGCTACGGTCAGCAGAACGGTCAGTACGCCCTGAAAGTAGAACGTTTTACGCCCGCAGAATCTGCGGAAACCTCTGGAG
This sequence comes from Zoogloeaceae bacterium, assembly GCA_031273565.1. Classification (GTDB taxonomy): domain Bacteria; phylum Pseudomonadota; class Gammaproteobacteria; order Burkholderiales; family Rhodocyclaceae; genus Azovibrio. The sequence goes on from JAISRR010000050.1 coordinate 13,031, forward strand.
AAAACAAAAATGGCTGACGACGAGCTGACAGGCGCAGCGCAGGCTGCGGGTGCCGCTACTGCGGCGAAATCGGCGGAAGACGATTGGGCGGCGGCGTTGGCCGAGCAAAGCACCGAAGAACAGGCCGCCAAGCCCAAGGCGGAAGACGACTGGGCGGCGGCGCTCGCCGAACAGGAAACCACGCCGCAGGCCGCTTCCGCCAACGCCCCCGCCGCGCAGCCGGCCAACATTTTTCCCTCCTTCTCCGCGCCGGGCGCCGCGCCTGACAGCATCATGAACGAGCTGGATCTGATTCTGGATATTCCCGTGCAACTCACGGTGGAGTTGGGGCGCACCAAGATCACCATCAAGAACCTCCTGCAATTGGCGCATGGCTCCGTTGTGGAACTGGACGCGCTGGCGGGCGAACCGATGGACGTGCTGGTCAACGGCACGCTGATCGCGCAGGGCGAAGTCGTCGTGGTGAACGACAAATTCGGCATCCGCCTCACCGACATCATCACGCCATCGGAACGGATGCGAAAACTGGGGCGCTAGGATTTCAGGGGACAGAGGACAATTCAGTTACCGGGCGCTTCGCGCCCGCATTCCGACTGCCATCCGACGACCAAAGACGGAACTCTTTGATTTAACAAGATAATTACGTTATTTCCACATGGAAACGGACTCAATCGTGGACTTTTTTGTTCGTTGGCAAGCTGATCTTCTGTCCTGTGTAGAGAGCAAGTAATCTGTCCGGTTTTATGCTTCGCCAGAAGAGGTGGGGAACACGGCTTGCCTTGTGAGTGACCGGGGCCGTCACTATTGGCACACGCCGGAAGCGCGGGGAGGTTCGGAACGGGCGTTTGCCACGCATCAGGGGCGTTTGCCCAGGGAACTGGCGCTCTTGGGCATCACGACGCTGGAAGCGGCGAATCGCTACCTTCTGGAAACCTGTCTGCCACGATTCAATACCGAGTTTGCCGTACCCGCGCGAGAAGAAGGGAGCGCCTTCGTCCCCAGGATCGGGGGCAATACGCTGGCGGACATTCTGCGCGAACAGCAGAAATGCACAGTGAGCGCGGACAACTGCGTGCGTTTCGAGGGACGGGCGCTGCAAATCCCGGCAGACCGGCATCGCGACCACGATGTCAAAGCGAAGGGGCGGGTGCATCACTACCTGGACGGACGCTTGGGCGTCTTTCCGGGCCGAGAAGCCAGTAAAGAAGCTCACCTGAACGTCCGCCGGGCACCGCCCAAAAAGCGGATAATTCAAAAACTTCTGACAGCTACGCATCGGAATATGATCGCACGGAACTGGACAACTATTGCTCAGTTCAGCATATCCACCAACGATGACCGTCGCCAGCCGGGTTTCGTTCGGCGCCAGCGTCAGATGAGGCATAGAAGGGGATAAATCCTTATCAGAATCCGCCAAAAAGCATCGTCTGGATACAGGCGGGGACAGACGAAATGACCGGGTTTTACTTGCGACGATGACACGAATAGAACATGCAGAACATGTCATTCTTTGCAGGGTACACACCTTGACGGACAAAACTCGTCCAAAACAATCTGAAAGGTGAAATATCGACTGAAAAGCTGGCAAATCACTCCAATCTGTCACAATTTTTAGCGCATCCCGGAAGAAAAACCGCGCGCAAAACTCAAAAATATCTTACCGGGATGCACCACTTCGGTGATTGTATAATTAGACAGGACACGCCCCTTTATTTCCAGTGCAATTCTTGTGAGAATATATTGCATTGCGATACAGCAATTTGTCTGATAAATGCGTTTATAGGACCATTCGGTTCATTGTCATACTCCATTAGAAATGAGTCATAATTTAATAGTTTACTACTCCCTGTTTCTAAATTGAATAGGATTTTTTTATTATTCTCACAGAAAAATATATATTCTGTCGTAGACAATCGAATAATTCTTTCAACTGAATTATTCGAAGATGTTTGTGCTCCAATAGGAAAAATAGTACACAAAATTATCAAAAGGTATGCAAATAGGCAAAAAATTAATTTTGCCGTAAATATGCTTTTATTTTTCATATGGAGTAACTCTTTGGTGGCAGCATCAGAATTGGGGGGGCATAAAATCTGTTGATTAATGTTTTAATCGGAGGACAAGAACTATTGTCAATACAGAAAACATAGGTCACACACCCCGTATCAATCGGATAAGTCAGACTTGTATGGAGCAATGGAAAGCACACTATAACGCCCTCATATTCATCACATTTCATTGGAACTTTTAGCCCATCTGGGAAAGGGTCGGGAGGTCGAACACTTGGTCCAGATGGAGCCCCTGGACTTGGGGGTTTCAGCCCATCTAATCCTCGCGGGTCTAATAAACTCATCGGATTGCCTTTGACATAACCATAGATATTCATCCCTCCTTCTAATCCAATAGGATCACTCGAGCCTCTTGCAAAACGCCCCCATCTCACGAGATGTAGCTGAGGGAGCAGCGCAAAAAAAGAAGAAGTGGGCGGCCATTTCTGGCATGATGAAGGCACCACACAATCACCATAACGCCCACCACTATGCATACTACCCGGCGAGAACTGATTTCGCAACGCTGGAACGTTGTCCAGTATGAGCTGATACCCGAACTGGCCAGGGATGTTGGTCCGCTGACGCCGAAACTGGAACAAGTGGTTCA
>JAISRR010000057.1 GCA_031273565.1 Zoogloeaceae bacterium
ATGTTTCTTTGTATGTTTCTTCCTCCCTCGGGGAGGGAGGGTTTTAGCGTCCCTCTTACCGAGGGGAGTTGCGCTTCTGGAAGGCCGCGACCACCCCGCCCCTTCGGGGCACCCCTCCAAAGGAGGGGAATGGGTTGATTCCCCTCCTCCGGAGGGGTGGCAGGCGAAGCCTGACGGGGTGGTTAGAGCGGTCGGGTTCGAAAGACAGAAGACAATCGTCATGCGGCAAGGGGCGATGAATGCCGTGCGCTGAACGCATTTTTGTCACGGGGCTGGTGCAGGGCGTTGGTTTTCGACCCGCCGTCTGGCGGTTGGCGACGGAGTTGCAGTTGTGCGGTTGGGTACGCAACACCGCGTCTGGCGTGGAAATTCACCTCGAAGGCGATCACGCGCAACAGGCTGCCTTTCTCGCCCGTCTGCCCGCTGACGCGCCGCGCCTCGCCCGCATCAAGCAGATCACGCACGCGCCTGCCGAGGCGACGGGCTGTCACGGTTTTTCCATCCATGCCAATGCTCCGGTAAACGCGTCGACGCCTGACAAAACCTGGATTGGCCCTGACCTGGGCATTTGTCCGGCATGTCTCGCCGAATTGTTCGACCCGACCAGCCGTCGCTACCGTTACCCGCTGCTGGCCTGTACCCAATGCGGGCCGCGTTACACCGTTACCCGGCATCTGCCCTATTGCCGCGCCTCCACCAGTCTGGCACCCTATCCGCTTTGCCCGGACTGCGCCGCCGAATATGAAAACCCCGCCGACCGTCGTTTTCACGCCGAAGCTGCGGCCTGTCCTGTCTGCGGCCCGGCGCACCGCCTGTTGGACGCCAATGGAAAACCCTTGCCCGAAGACCCGGCGGCAGGCGCGTGGCGACGCATTCAGGCGGGCGGCATCGTCGCGGTCAAGGGTCTGGGCGGTTTTCATCTCGTCTGCGACGCAACCAACCCCAACGCCGTCGCCCGCCTGCGCGCGCGCAAAAACCGGGACGCCAAACCCTTCGCCGTCATGGCCGCCAATTGCGCCAGCCTTGCGCCCTGGGTGGAAGTGAACGCGCAGGCCGCCCGCCTGCTGCAAAGCGAAGCGCGCCCCATCGTCCTGCTGCCCGTCCGCGCCGACATCGACATGGCGACCGCCCTGCCGGGCATCGCCCCCGGTCTCGACCGACTCGGCGTCCTGCTCCCCGCCACGCCCATGCAATGGCTGCTGCTGCACGAAGCGGCGGGACGCCCGCCGGGTATGGCGTGGACGCAACAGGCGCAAGCCCTCCTCCTCGTGATGACCAGCGCCAACCCCGGCGGCGAGCCGCTGGTGTGCGACAACGACGAAGCGCTCGCCCGTCTTGCCGGTATCGCCGATGCCTGCTGGCTCTCCGAGCGCGCAATCGTCGCGCGCTGTGATGACAGCGTTATCTTGGCGGATGGCGGTTTGGCGGCGGGCAATCCTTCCTTTTTTATCCGCCGCGCGCGTGGTTACACGCCGTTGCCAATTCCGCTCGCTGACGAGGGCGCGCCTGTATTGGCAGTGGGCGCTTACCTCAAAAATGCGGTCTGTCTGGCGCAAAACCGCGCCGCCTTTCTTTCCCAGCACATCGGCAGCCTGGATAACGCCGCCAGCATCGACTTTCTGGAAGAAACCGTCGCCCACCTGCTGACAACGCTGGAAGTCACGCCCGCCGCCATCGCGCATGACCTGCATCCCGACCTGCCTTCCACCCGTCTGGCGCTGGAAATGGCGGCGCGGCTCAATGTTCCCGCTCTGGGCGTCGCGCACCATCACGCCCACCTCGCCGCCATCTGCGCCGAACATGGCGTAGGCATAGACAGCCCCGTGTTGGGATTGGCGCTCGATGGCGTGGGTCTGGGGACGGATGGCGGTCTCTGGGGCGGCGAACGCCTGCGTCTTGAAAACGCCGACTGCTACCGCATCGGTCATCTCGCCCCGTTAAAACTTCCCGGCGGCGACGCGGCGGCGCGCGAACCCTGGCGCATGGGCGTATCCTTTTTGCACGCCATCGGCACGCCCCCCGAACACATCGAGGACTGGCTGCAAAGCCGCTTTCCAGAAAAACAGGCCGCGCCGCTGCTCGCCATGCTGGACAAGAACCTGAATTGCCCGCCGACCACGAGCCTGGGGCGCGTCTTCGACGCCGCCGCCGCGCTGCTGGGCGTCTGCGCGCATAACCGTTACGAAGCGGAAGCCGCCATGCGTCTGGAAAGTCTGGCGACGCGGCACATCCGGCAGCGCGGAGAACCCGAAATCCCGTCGCTTTCCGCCATCTGCACCCTGCAAAACGGCGTGCTCGACCTCGCGCCCCTGCTTGCTACGCTGGTCGCGGAAAAAAACGCCGCTCAGGGCGCGGCGCGTTTCCACGCTGGATTGGCGACGGCACTGGCCGCATGGCTGGCGGCAGCGGCGCAGTCGACCGGCATCACCACACTGGCGGCTTCCGGCGGCTGCCTGCAAAATGCCCTGCTCGCCCGCCTGCTCGCGGAACGCCTCGCCGCCGCCGACCTCAAGCTGTTGACGCCGCAAGCCGCGCCTCCCGGCGATGGCGGGCTGGCGCTGGGACAGGTCTGGGTCGCGCAGAGGATGTTGGCGCGGCGATGATGTTTTACAATGCGCTACCCTTTGACTGGCAGATCGTGCCCGACCACTCCCCCCGACGGCCTCGCCGCCCCCCTCGGTGAGGGGGGCTTTACGTGAAAACAAATTACCATGTGCCTCGCCATCCCTGCCCGCGTCATTGAACTTTGCGCGCCCGATGTCGCCATCGTCGACCTTTCCGGCGTGCGGAAAGAAATTTCTCTGGCCTTGGTTGATGAGGTCGCCCTCGGCGATTACGTGATTGTGCATGTGGGCTATGCCCTCAGCAAACTCGACCCGGCGGAAGCTGAAAAAACCTTGCGCCTGTTTGCCGAAGCTGAAATGCTTCCCGGCTGAACCGACCATGACAACGCCCACGCCATTAACCCCCGACCCCAAAAATTACGTCCTCCAACTCTGCCACAGCCATGACGGCCCGTTTCTCGATTGCGCGCGCCAGTACGCGCGTCTGTTCGCGGACATGCCTTACAAGGTCATTACCGTCTATCTGACCGGCGAAGCGGACGCTGCCGTGGCGAGCGGTTCCGCCTCCAACGAAGTGATTTTTCTCGGCTATCGCAGCCCGCAATTGCGCGGACTGAAACTCAAGGTGATCCGCGATGTTCGCCGCATCGCCGCCCGTTATCCGTTCAGGTTCTGCATCGCGCACCGATTCAAATCCGTCCATGCGGCGCTTCTCGGCACACCACTACCCGTCATCGGCGTGCATCACGCCTTTGGCGATTACCGGCGATTATCCCGACGGCTGTTCGCCCGCGCGTTCCGGGAACGCCTGACCCTGCTTGGCGTCTCCAACGCCGTGCGCGACGACATGCGCGCCAGCCTGCCCGCATGGTCGCCTGCGCGCATCGAAACGCTCTACAACCGCATCGACATCGCCGCCGTGCAAGCCGCGCAGTTTGACCGCGACAGGGCGCGCGCGGCGCTCTCCCTGCCCGCAGACGCCTGGATTGTCGGCAACGTGGGACGCTTGCATCCCGATAAAGACCAAGCCACCCTGATTCGCGGTTTTGCCGGGGCGCTCCCCGCGTTGCCGGCAGGCAGTCTGCTCGTCATCATGGGCAGCGGTCGTCTGGAAGCCGCGCTCAAGGCGCTGGCCGCCGAACTGGGCGTGGCGGCGTCGGTGCGCTTTCTGGGTCAGGTGCCCGAAGGTCGCCGCTATTTCAAGGCATTCGACCTCTTCGCGCTCACCTCCGACCACGAACCGTTTGGCATGGTGTTGCTGGAAGCGATGGCCGCAGGCGTGCCCGTCCTTTGCAGCGATTGCGGTGGCGCGCCGGAAGTGGTGGGTGAAAGCGGACGCCGTTTCCCACTGGGCGACGCGACCGCGCTGGGGCGTTTGTTGCTGGAATCCGCCGCCCGACGCCATGCTGAAGATGATGCCGAACGCTTAAAAACGCATTTCTCCGACGCCGCCGCACGGCGCGTTTTCTGGCGACTGCCCATGACAAAAGATTTCCTGCCGGAGCCGACATGCTGAATCGGCTGCGCGTCTTCCGCGAACGCGGCTGGCAGGAAATCGACGCCGCGACTTACGCGCAAATCTGGCAACGCTTCGGCGGCAGCGTACCGACGCATCCCCTGGTCGTCGAACAGCTTGCCGACCTCGCGGGCATCCCGGTGCGTTATCTGGGTTGGCGGGTTGAAAACGAATGGCAGGCGGCGATTCCCGCCTGGGGGCGGCATCTGGCGCTCGCCAAGGCTGTGTTGAAGCAACGCGGGCAGAAGGGATTATTCGACCTGGGCAATGCCGAAATCATCCTGCCTGTAGCCTCTGAAGCGCGAATTCCCCTGCGTCACCGCGCCCGCTACCTCTCCGCCCTGCATACGCAAAATATCGTGACCGCCAGCATACAGAGCGAACAACTGGCGCTGGCGCGCGCGCCGGAGGATTTTTCCGGCAAATTCCGCTACAACCAGCGGCGTGAACGGCGGCTGGCGGAAGAGGCGGGCGGCGAAATACGCTGGGCGGGCGATTTTTCTCCCGCCGAATTCGCCGCCCTCTACCTTGACCTGTTCCAGCGACGCTGGGGATTCGCCGCCACCGGAAAAACGCATATGGCGGAAGTCTTCACCCGCCTGCAACCGCTGCTTTCCGGCGCGGCGCTGTTCATCAACGGCGCGCCGGTCGCCGTGCAGGTGCTCTATCGCGCCGAATCGCCGGGCTGGCTTTCCGTCGAATACATCAACGGCGGCGTCGACCCGCAAAGCCGCAATTTCAGCCCTGGCAGCGTCCTCTCCTACGCCAATACCCAGGCCGCATGGGAAGCGGCGCGCGCGCTGAAAAAACCGCTGCGCTACTCCTTTGGGCGCGCCGACCGCGATTACAAGATGCTCTGGTGTCACGCCAGCCCGGTATTGCAAACATGAGCGCCCGCAAACAATGCCTGCTCGCGCGCCACCGCCGCATAAAGCGCGTCGCGCTGCTGCTGACGCTCGTCGTATTGCTCGCAGTCGCCGTGCTGGTCAGCGCGGGACTGGCGTTGATCCTGCTGTTGGCGGGCTGGCTCGCCCATGAAGCCTGGTTTTCCGACCATCTGTTTTACAGCCCGCGCGCCGATTACCGCTATCGCTTTGATCCCGCCATCGAAATCCTGCCCGCCCGTCTGGAAAATGGTCGCTTGCGGATAGAAGGCAACATCGCGGAAGACGACGCGCTGTTTCTGGAAATCCGCCTGCGCGCCACCTGGCTGGGCAGATTTTGCGCGCCTGCCGTGGACATCATGGTCGACGCGGAACGCGACCGCCAGACCTTCGAACTGGGCGCGTCCGGTCTGCGCTACCTCAACCTGACGGGGTTTCCCGCCGGAGAAATCCGTCTGCGCGGCCTGCGTTGCCGCATGGATGGCGCGCCCAGACTGCTGCGCATCCGCTGCCCGGATTACCGCCAGCAACGCCTGCTCGTCGTCGCCCCCCACGCCGACGACGCCGAACTCGCCGCCTTCGGCCTTTACACTCAGGCCAGCCAGACCGCCTGGATTGTGACCCTGACTGCGGGCGAAATCGAAACCGGACACTACCAGCGCATGGGGCTGGACGCCGTAAGCGCCGCGCGTCTGAAAGGTCGTCTGCGCGCCTGGGATAGCCTTGCCGTACCACGCTGGGCGGGCATCGCTGCCGAACGCATCGTGCATCTGGGCTATTTCTGCATGCGGCTTGCCGACATGCGGGAAACCCCCGCCGAGGCCATGCCCTCGCGCGAGGCCGAGCTTGCTGATACCCGGTTTTTCCGCAGCGGCAATCCTTTGATTTTGCCCGGCGACGCCGACGGTCAACCCACCTGGAACAACCTGCTCGCCGATCTGCGCGCCCTCATCGCCCTTGCGCGCCCCGAAGTCATCGTCCTGCCGCATCCCGGATTCGACCCGCATCCCGACCATGTCGCCGCCTATGCCGCCGTGCGCGAAGCGCTGGCGGATTCGGACTGGCAGCCGCAAACCCTGCTGTGCTACGCCAACCATCTTCACGACAACGACATGTGGCCGATGGGAAACGCCCATGCCGGGGTTCCCCTGCCGCCGCTCACGGAGGCCAATGAGCTTCCGCTCCTGCCTTGGTCGCTCGCGCTCTCGCGCCCGCAACAAATCGACAAGGCCAGCGCGCTCGCCATGATGCACGACCTGCAACCGCCGCTCCCCAAAAAACGCCGCCTGCGCCGCCTGATCCAGACCTTGCTGACAGGTCGCCGCTGGCCTTGCTACGGCGAAAACGAATATTTCCGCAAGGCTGTGCGCCGGCAGGAAATCTTCTGGGTGGAAGCACAAAAGACCGCCGCAAACCGTTAAGCCCCCTTCAGGGCGTCGCGTCCGGCGACGTATTGTCCGACGTTGCCCCCTCCAGATTCCGCATCCGCGCTTCGGTCAGTTGCCGGGTTTCTTCCAGTTGTTTCTCGATCATTTCCTGTTGCTGCTTGACCCGTTTGGCGTCTTCCGCCTCCAGCGTGCCAACCGTCGCCGCTGTTGTGGCGACCTCCACGCCACAGGCCGACAGACTCAACGCCGCCAGCAGCGGCATCCATACACTGGTTTTCATTGTGCGACTCCCGTTAAATGACACCACTGCTATAGTGTAGCGTACCGCTCAGGCTATGCCGTGCGACATCCCTCTCCATGAACGCCTTTCAGACACCACGCAACATCATCGGGAGCAAACGTCTCCTGAAACACGAAGGCCTGGCGCCCACATTGAACATCGCCTCAGGGTACACACCTTGAAGGACAAAACTCGTACAAAACAATCTGAAAAGCGAAATATCGACTTAAAATCAGGTCAATCACTCCAATCTGTCGCAATTTTTAGCGCATCCCGGAAGAAAAACCGTGCGCAAAAAACACAAAATATCTTACTGGTATACACCATATCGATGATTATACACTTGCACAGGACAATTTAAAATATATAATTCATAATACTATTATCCCAATTACAGCCATATTCTCCATCATAAAGAAAAGGGCCATTCAGCAAATAAACAATCCTTTCCTCTTCAACCCATTCTCCATTTTCTGACTCTATGATTTCATGAACAACCACATGAAATTTTTCTATTTCTTTAATCCAGACAAGTCCTTGGTTAACACTCGTGCCAACACCCTGACCTTTAGTAGCAACGACATAAATCCCCGGGTAAACCATAAAACATGCCTGCCACTTTCCGTCACTCCACCTTATGCCAGAGAGTAACAAATCATCAAATTCAAATTGTTCAAGAGTATACCTATACCCTTGTGCATAAGAATTAATATTAACCCCGAAAAACAAGGTTAACGCGCATAGCGGCATGATTATTTTTTGCAATCGCATGGCTTTGGTTCTCTCATATCTAATGTCTCAATACGACCATTTTTATTGTGCTTGAGCATCCTATTAGTAGAGCCTCTTGCAAAACGCCTCATTTTCACGGGATGTAGCTGAGGGAGCAGCGTAAAAAAAGAAGAAGTGGGCGGTCATTTCTGGCATGATGAAGGCACCAACCACCATAATGCCCACCACCATGCATGCTACCCGCCGAGAACTGATTTCGCAACGCTGGAACGTTGTCCAGTATGAGCTGATACCCGAACTGACCAGGGATTTTGGCCCGCTGACGCCGAAACTGAAACAAGTGGTTCATACCCTGGAATGGGTGCG
>JAISRR010000148.1 GCA_031273565.1 Zoogloeaceae bacterium
GGGTATGGCAAGGTGAAATTTGTCGACCTCAAAATTGACAATGAAGACTGGACGGAAAAATTCAAAGCCGTCGAAGCCTTCCCCAAACAGGCGTAAGGAATCCCCATGCAGACGCTGCGCTTCACCCTTCGCCCGCGAACCGCTTTCGGCACGCCTTTGGCGGGCGATACCCTGTTCGGGCAATTGTGCTGGGCGATACGGCATCGCTTTGGCAACGATTGGCTGACCGAACGCCTTGCGGGTTATACGGAAAGCCGCCCCTTTCTGGTGCTGTCGGACGCTTTTCCGCAAGGCTTTTTGCCGCTGCCTACCGTGCCGGGCGCGTTCTGGGTGCAAGCCCCGAATGCCGACCGCAAGGCGTTGAAGAAAAAACGCTGGTTGCCGCTGGAAGAATTGGCATCGGATTTTCGCCAATGGCAAAGCCTTGCCCGTAACGACGCAGAAGCCGCAGCCGAGATTCTTTACGACGGCGTCAAAGCTGACAAGGTTGCGCTGCAAGAAATTACAGTCCAGCCGCACAACAGCATCAACCGCGCTACTTCCACCACGGGAGAAGGCATGTTCACGCCCTATAGCATGGCGCAACTCTGGTTCCACCCGGAAATGCGCCTCGACCTCTACGCGCTTATCGACGACGCCCGTATCACGGCGCAAGAATTGACCGAGGCGCTGATGGATATGGGCAAAAGCGGCTACGGGCGTGATGCCAGCATCGGCCTGGGTAAATTTGCCATCGAGCCTGATGCGGCCTTTACCGGCTTGCTGTCCGCAACCGACGCCAACGCTTGGCTGACCCTCGCCCCCTGCGCCCCACAAGGCTTGGGGCTGGACGCGGCAAAGAGCTTTTACCAGCCGCTCACCCGCTTTGGGCGACATGGCGACGCCGCCGTGCATTCCGGCAATCCCTTCAAACGTCCCTTGCTGCTTGCCAAAACCGGCAGTGTCTTTACGCCCCAAAACGCGCCGGAAAATCTGGATGCAACCCGCTACATCGGCCAGGGTTTATCCGGCGTTTCTACAAGTGTCCCCGAAGCCGTTGCCCAGGGATACGCGCCTGTTATTGGTATTCGTATGGAGCAAGCGTGATGGAATTCCTCAAAACCTACAAAGTTACCCTGACACCGCTTTCTCCCATCCACATTGGTTGCGGCGAAGATTTCGAGCCGACCAATTACGTGATTGATGCCCAGCAACAACTGCTCTACGGCTTCGATCCAAGCCGCGCGGTGTTACCCGATGATGTCGCACAAAGTCTAGCGGCTTGTAGTGTTAGGCCCAATCCTTTGGCTAGCCTTCACAAGAATTTTTTCCTGAATGAGCACAAGGCGGCATTTGTTGCCAATTCAAGTGTTTTGATCGCTGTTGAACCAGATGTTGTGGCCGAATACAAGAAAAGACTGAATGGAGACTTCAACCAGTTCTTCATTGAACGTCACGCTCATCAAGCATACAGCCATCAGTTGCCTTACATTCCGGGAAGCGCATTGAAGGGCGCGTTACGAACTGGATGGTTGAACCGCCTATTGGCTGCCGATAGTACTGCGCCTAAGAACGCTGCTAACCAAATGGAACTGGCGTTGTTCAAAGAAGTGCCCAAGAAGTTTCAGACAAGCCCTCTACGTCTCTTGAAGGTCAGTGACTTGATGCCCAAGTCGAAAACGGCTCGTGCCTTATTGTCTGCGAATTATCGCTACAAGGATGGACTTCCTCATACAAAAAAGTTGCCGCCACTGGTCAAGGAAAGTCTGCTGCCCGGGCAGTACCGAAAAATGTCCGGGACAATCACACTACACGATCTTATTGGCAAGAAAGGTGCGGATTCTGTCCCTGTCTTACGCCCTGAATTATGCCAGATCGTCAAGGACTGCCATGCCCATCACAAAGTTTTCTGGGAGAAGGAAATGAAGAAATTGTGTGACAATGGGCTTGTGAAACCGGAATGGAAAAATACTATAGAAGACATCCTTGCGAGTACAGCTATCAGCGGCCATCTGGAATCGGGGCGAGCGGCGCTGGTTCGGTTGGGGCGCTACGGTGGGGCGGAAAGCAAGACGCTTCCCCTTGCGGCACATATCAAAATTCACAAAGGTGACTACCGCAAGGAAACGACAACCTGCTGGCTTGCAAAAGAAAGGGGGCAGTTTGTGCCTTTTGGTTGGGCGTTGCTCGAAATCGACCCGCAAGACGATTTGCCAGAACTCAAGGATTGGTGCGAAAAGGAAACGCAAAACCGCCCGGACATGCGCGAGAAGTACGCGGCCCTTGTATCGGACAGGGAAAAAGCCGAACAGGACGCCGCTCAACGCAATGCGGAACGGGAAGCCAGGCTTGCAGCCGAACGTCAGGCGGCGGAAGACTTGGCCAAGGCGGAAGTCGAACGCAAAGCGCGTCTTGCGGAGCTAAGTGAAGCCGGTCGGCAAGTCGAAATCTACAAGAATGCTTGCGCCGAACGTGAGCAGAGCATTGGCGGCAGAAAAAACAAGCCTTATGGCACGGACTATCAACAAGCCAAGGCGCTTGCCGATGCCGCGCGCGTGGGAGAAGGCTGGAGCGCTGTCGATAAGCGGATTGCCGCCGAAGCCATTGAATACTGGTTGCCTCGCCTGGAAACCATCGACATCAAAGAACTGCGCAAAAAACTTAAACTGGCGGAACTCAAAGAAGTTCCGGTATGAGCGCCGACATCGTCATCTTCGAGTCCACCTCCGGACAAATCGACGTTCGTCTGGAAAAGGATACGGTTTGGCTCAGTCTTTTTCAGATCAGCACGCTTTTTGGTCGAGACAAATCCGTTATCTCGCGTCATATTCGCAATATTTTTCGAGAAGGCGAATTGACCCCGGAAGCAGTTGTTGCAAATTTTGCAACAACTGCCGCAGATGGAAAAACGTATCAGGTTGAGCACTACAACCTCGACGTTATCATCTCTGTCGGCTACCGGGTCAAATCCCGCGAGGGCGTGCATTTTCGGCAATGGGCCAATCGCGTGCTCAAGGATTACCTCACCCGTGGCTACGCCCTCGATCATGAACGCCTGCGGCAAAACGCGCACGAACTGGATGCGGCGCTGCAACTGGTTCGCCGTACACTGGCGCAACCCGAACTTGTCCGGGATGTCGGCAGCGGTCTGGCGGAAATCGTCGTGCGCTACACCCGGACGTTTTTGTGGCTGCAAGCCTACGACGAACGTCTGCTGACCGATCCGCACGGAACACCCGGCGGTTTGTTACCCACACCAGACGAAGCGCGGGCAGGTATCGCCCGGCTGAAAGCCGATCTCATGGCGAAGGGGCAGGCCAGCGCGCTGTTCGGGCAGGAACGCGAACACGGTCTTGCCGCCATTCTTGGCAATCTCGACCAAAGTCTGTTCGGCAAAGCGGCTTATCCCACGCTGGAGTCGCGCGCGGCGCATCTTCTGTATTTCATCGTCAAGGATCATCCTTTTTCGGACGGCAACAAGCGTATCGGCGCGTTTCTTTTTGCGGGGTTTCTGCATGGCAATGGCAG
>JAISRR010000157.1 GCA_031273565.1 Zoogloeaceae bacterium
ACCCGCCCTACCTGAACCCGCCCTACCTGAACCCGCCCTACCTGAACCCGCCCTACCTGAACCCGCCCTACCTGAACCCGCCCTACCTGAACCCGCCCTACCTGAACCTGCCCTACCTGAACCAGCCCTACCTCCCATTTTCAAAGCGCCTGTGACATTCGCGTGTACAATTGCCCTGATGCCATCATGCATGAAGAAGGAGGCAGGCATGCGACAAGGAAAAATGAGCAAGATCGTGATCAGCCTTACCATTCTGCTCCTTGCGTCTGGCGCATGCAAAGTGGGCATATGCAATGATGGCTATGAGCAATCCGCCGAAAATCAACAAAAGGCATGTGAGCAGAACGATGCGAAAAGCTGCTAGGCTTTAGGCGATTTATACGAGCGTGGAAAAACAGGCCGGTACGACTATGCCAAAGCAGCCGTTTTTTATGAAAGAGCATGTGATTTGAAGCAATATTCCGCTTGCGCCCATGCCGCGCGCATCCATTCCGTTTCCATGGCAAGAATCACCCCGAATAAAATTCCGTCACTCGCACGCAAAGCATGCGACGCCAACATTGCCGCCGGTTGTGCATATCTGATTTCTCCCAACCTGCACGGGTTTGGCAGAGCGCCGGACAAGGCGATTGAATATGCCGAAAAATCATGCCGCGAGGACGATGCCTTTGGTTGTGACTGGTTGGGCAATATGTATAAATCAGGAGATGGCGTACCCGTCGATCTTGTGAAATCACACCGTTTTCTTGCCAAAGCGATGGCGCTTTACCGGCAGCAATGCGATAAAGGGTATGAGATTGGTTGTTACAGGCTGGCGATGTCCTATGATGGTAACGAGGAGAGCGAACAAAATGCTGAAAAAACAATCCTTTTATTCCAGCAAGCCTGTGATGCGCGCATCGCCCTGGCCTGCTCCCGTTTGTCAAATCACTATCGGTATAACGAAGATTTGGCAAAAGACGAGCAGAAAGCCATGTTTTATCAGGAAAAATCATGTGACTTTGGCGACCCGTCTGATTGCTATTTTTCAGGCAGTAATTATTCATACGGTAGTGACGGCGCGGTAAAAGACGTGGCAAAAGCCGCCCGCATGTGGCAGAAAGGTTGCGACCTTGATGACGACAGTTCGTGCGAAAATCTTGCTGATTTGTATAACGATGACGAAGAAGAAAATGGAATTGCTCCGGATAAATCCAGAGCCGTCGCGCTCTACAAAAAAGCGTTTTTACTACGGATAAACGGATGTCACGACGATGAAGATGCGTCCGCTTGCGAAAGCCTTGGCGACGCGTATAAAGAAGGCAAAACCGTCAAGCCTGATCCCGTCAAGGCCGATGAAGCGTATAAAAAAGCCATTTCGCTATGGCAACGCGACTGCGATCACGATGATTATATTTCCTGCTTCGCGCTTGCCAGCATGTATGAAAAAGGCAAAGGCGTCGAGAAAAACATTCCGAGGGCGCTGGAGTATTACGACAAAGCATGCACGCAATACTACCCAGGCTGCCTCTGGAAAGCGTCTTTATCCGGGAAGTCCAAATAGTCGGGGCACGGCAAAACGCCTGCCGCCCTGAGGTTGTCCTGAAGGGTCCCTGAATTCAGGTTTTCTGCGCGGCGGATTCAGCCTTCGCGCTCAAGTATCCTGGAGGGGTGTCGTAAACAGTCATATCCTCTCACTTTCAGGGGTGCGACATGATTACCGTGCAGATCAGGGCGCTGCTGACGCAGGCGACGGGGACGCTGCAAGACCGGAATGCGCTGACGGGCGTCCGACTGTTGGCGGAAAACGCTACGGACAAAAAGGCGGAAGACAAAAAAGCCGAAGAACCGCAGCGTTCCGCCAACGTGAGCTTGAGCGATTTCGGCAAACGCCAGTTACAGGCCTTCAACATGCTGAAATCCCTCAACACCGTTCAGGAGACGCGCAAAGCTGCCGCCCGCGCGCAGGCGGCGGAACTTAAACGACGGATTGACAGCTTGAAAGCAATGGCGATGATGCTGGGGCCGCTGGCGGCGAAAGGCATCCTGCGCCAGATCAAACAAATCGCGCAGCAACTACGGGCGGTCGCCGCAGAACTGGCGCAGCCGTCCGCGCCGGAGATGGTGGCAAACGCCGCTCCGACAACGAACGCCAGCGCAGGCGGCGAAAATGTGTCGGTTGATGAAAACGTAAATTTCGGCGCCGCAGAGGGTGACAGCGAAGGCGAAGCGGGCGCGTCAGGACAAACCGTGCCGCAAGACCGCGTTGCCGCCGCCGCCGCGCAACAAGAAAAAGCAGAAGCGGTAGAAGAAGAGGAAGAAGAAGGCGCAAAAGCCAGCGATGCGGACGCCGAAGCCGGGCAAACGGCGGCGGCGGCGGGGCAGGCCGAGCAAGCCGCCAGCGCCGCCGAAAGTGAAGTCAAGGATAAGGAAGAGCACAAAGGCGTAAATGGCAATGAAGAAATTGCCCGTCAGCGTCGCGCCCAAGGTGAACAGGCACGCAGGGACGCGAAACTGGTGAGTGACCTGGCGAGGGAATTGCGCCAACTGCTGGGTCTGGTGAAAAGCATGTTGCCACGCAAAGACAAAGAAGACAAAGACAACCTCAAGGAAATCGAAAAGCAGCTTCAGGAAACCGAAAAGCTGGCGCGGCAACTGGATGTCACCGCCTGTCAGCCTATTGATGACGTCGCCGCCTTGTCGGGCGTGGAAACCGCGACAGCAGAGGTGAGTGCGGACACAGCGGTTTCTGCCGCTTCCATTTCGGTATTTGCGTGAGCGTCGCAAGGCTCATGCCCACCTATCGCCAATCCTTCCGGGCGGTGTGCGCCAGCGGTTGAGGCGCAAGCCGGGTTTGGCATCTTCAGCGGCATCGGCGCGGGCGCAACGCCCGTTGCTATTCGGCGGGCGGCGGATCGACCTTCATGTCGCACGCCAGAATCACAGCGGTTTGCGCGGGTTTTCCGGCGTACTTTTCCGTGTCTTTCACGATGAGCAGCTCGCGCCCGTCGGTTGTCCTTGCAAACTCGCCCTCCCTGTTTTTCTTCGCACCGAGCTTTTTGGCGAGCGCGTTTTCACTGCCCGTGGCCAGATAGGCGTAGAGGAGGACGGCCTCATTGTCGGTATCGTCGAAGACGACATACACGGCTTTCTGGCCGAGAATTTTGGGCGCGTTCGGGAATACATAGATGCTGCCGAAAGGACTTTCGCCGTGCGCCTGACTGCCGTGAAGCTCAATCAGCGAGAGAATTTCCTGCGCCTTGCCGTACTGCTGGCAGGTCAGGAGTTTTTCCAGTTTTTGCAGGGATTCAGCGGCGCTGTCGGCGTGGGCGAAAGATGCCGCGCCCGCCAGCAGGATGAACAGGGTGGCGGACAGGATGCGTTTTGCGGATTTCATGAGGATGACCTTATTGGTGGTTCAACGGCAGCGGCGTGGCGCTTGCCTGAGAAGCGCCATCTTACGCTGCAAAAGCACCGTATCGCAATGACAGGGGGGCACAAGCCTGGGATAAGCGAAGCGCATCCGTCCTCGCCGCCCAACAGATCCCCTCTGCGGCGCGCTCGGAACGCTCGCCCTGTTTTTCCGCGACACTTCAGCGGGATGCTGTTCTTTTCACGAAAAACGGGATGATAAACTGGCGGAACTTGATGCGGATGAATACCGCACACGCTGCGAAAAATAAAACCAGCAAGACCAGCCCTTTCAACGCGATCAGAACCGTCTTCATTTTCCATTTTCCCTTATCCGATCAACGCCATCTTCTTTCGCAAAAATGCGATTTGCGTTTTCAGGGGCAGCGATTTCGGGCAGACATCGTGGCAGGCCAAAAGCGACATGCAGCCGAAGACACCGGTGTCGTCGCCGATGACTTCATAGTAGTCGTCATCGTTACGGGTGTCGCGCGGGTCGAGGCGAAAGCGGGCGATTTTGCCCAGGCCGACCGCGCCGACAAAATCCGGGCGCATTTGCGCGGTGCCGCAGGCGGCGACGCAGCAACCGCATTCAACGCAGCGATCCATCTCGTAAATGGCTTCGGCTTCTTCCGGCGTCATGCGCGCTTCGATTTTGCGCAGGTCGATGTTTTCTTCCACGCCGTGCAGCCAGGTTTCCAGCCGCTCGCTCATGCCGCGCAGCCATTTACCGGTATTCACCGAAAGGTCGCCGATCAGTTCAAAAAAGGGCAGCGGCGTGAGCGTTGTTTCAATGGGCAATTCTTTCACCAGCGTCCGACAGGCAAGCCGGGGACGCCCATTGACCATCATCGCGCAGGAGCCGCAGATTCCGGCGCGGCAGACAAAATCGAATTGCAGGGTCGGATCCTGATGTTCACGCAATTCGTTCAGGGCAATGAACAGCGTCATGCCATCGGCTTCTTCGATTTCGTAGGCTTGCAGGCGCGGCGCGGCGGCGCTTTCGCTGTCGTCGGCAGGGTTGTAGCGCAGGATGTTGAGGGTGACCCTGCGCGGCGGTTGTTCGGCGCTCATGCTTGATTCTCCAGGGGTTCGTCCAGCCGTTCGTTCCTGCCTTGCAGGGTGGCGGGCAGTTTGTCGAGGTAGGGCATCAGGGCTGCCTGCAATTGGTAGCGGTCGCCGCCTTGCATTTGTATCTGGTTCCTGATGCGCTCGACTTCAAACTGCCGCGCCGACGTATCGGGATGGTCGATGTGGTTTTTCGCGCCATAACCGCGCCAGCCGGGGGGAAGCTCCATCTGTTTGACATCGAGCGCCTCGTAATCCAGGTGAGGCAGGGTGGCTTCCGCGTTCTGCGTCGGCCAGAAGGCAAGGGTGCGTTTCAGCCAGTCCTTGTCGTTGCGGACGGGAAAATCCTCGCGGAAATGCGCGCCCCGGCTTTCGGTGCGCTGGTAAGCGCCATAGGCGATGGTGAGGGCGAGTTTCAGCATGCGGCGGACGCGGTAGGCGGCGACGAGTTCCGGATTGCTGCCCCGGCTTTTGCTGCGCACGCCGATGGCGCGGCTCTTTTGCAGCAGGCGTTGCAGGTGGGAAACGCCATCCTGTAAATCGTCGGCGGTACGGAAGATGCCGACGCAACGGGTCATGATTTCCTGCATTTCGGTGCACAGTTTGAAGGCGTTTTCGCTACCCCCGGATTGCAGCAGGGCAAGCAGCTTTTCTTCTTCGCGGCGCACGAATTCACGCGCCAGAGCGATGGGGGCGGCGATGTCGTTTTCCGGCCGCTCGCAAAAATCCGCGATGCGCTCGCCAACGATCATGCCGGCGACCACGGTTTCGGCGACCGAGTTGCCGCCCAGACGATTAAAGCCGTGCAAATCCCAGCAGGCGGCTTCGCCCGCCGCGAACAATCCTCTCAGATACGGCGATTCGCCAGTGGGCAGGGTACGCACGCCGCCCATGGTGTAGTGCTGCGCCGGACGCACGGGTATCCAGTTTTCGGCAGGATCGATGCCCAGAAAATATTGGCAGATTTCCTTCACTTCGCGCAGATTGTGTTCGATGTGACGGCGACCCAGCAGGGTGATGTCCAGCCACAGATGGTTGCCGAAGCGCGAGGAGACGCCCTTGCCCTTGCGGATGTGTTCTTCCATGCGCCGGGAAACGACATCGCGCGAGGCGAGTTCTTTCTTTTCCGGCTCGTAATCCGGCATGAAGCGGTGCCCGTCCACATCGCGCAGCAGGCCGCCGTCGCCGCGACAGCCTTCGGTGACGAGAATGCCCGCCGGGAAAATGCCCGTGGGGTGGAACTGCACCGCCTCCATGTTGCCCAGCGCCGCAACGCCGGTTTCCAGCGCCAGCGCGTGCCCCATGCCCTCGCAGATTACGGCGTTGGTGGTGACGCGGTAGAGTCGTCCTGCGCCGCCCGTGGCAATGGCGGTGGCGCGGGCAAGATAGGCCGACAGTTCGCCGGTAATGAGGTTGCGCACCACCGCGCCATAACAGCGTTCGCCATCGTGAATCAGCGCCAGCGCCTCGGTGCGTTCGTGCACCGCGATGCCCTGGGCGATGGCCTGATCGCTGGTGGTGAACAACATGGCGTGCCCGGTGCCGTCGGAAACGTAGCAGGTGCGCCATTTCTTGGTGCCGCCAAAATCGCGCTGGGCAATCAGCCCCTCGGCTTCCATACGTTCGGTGATGGTGACTTTCTGCCCGTTGATGATGACCTCACGGTCGCCGCCGCGCACCCGGCTCCACGGCGTGCCCCAGGCCGCCAGTTCGCGCACGGCCTTGGGCGCGGTGTTCACGAACATCCGCGCCACCACCTGATCCGCGCCCCAATCGCTGCCGCGCACGGTGTCTTCAAAGTGGATGTCTTCGCCGTCACCCTGACCTTTGATGACGTTGGCGAGCGAAGCCTGCATGCCGCCCTGCGCCGCCGCCGAGTGCGAACGCTTGGGCGGCACGAGGGAAAGGACGATGACTTCATGCCCGCGCCGTTTTGCGCCGATGGCGGTGCGCAGCCCCGCCAGCCCGCCGCCGATGACAAGAACATCGGTCATGATGGTCTTCATGGTCGCACCTCCGGCGCGGGTTCCGCTTGCGGGGCGAAATCTCCCGGTGGCGCAAGGCGCTCCAGCCAGTTTGGCAGGTGTTCGGGCTGGTAGCGTTCGCCATACTGGGCGCGGTGTTCAAAGCCGATTTTCATGTACGCGCCCAGCGTGGCCAGGCCGAGAATGAGGAAAAAGGCGGTCAGCGCCCATTTCAGTTTTTTCAGGAATTCACGGGAAGCGTTCGGCCATCCCCATTTCATCGCCAGCCGGTACAGCCCGATGCCGCCGTGCAATTCCACCGCCAGCAGCATCACGAGGTAGAACGGCCACAATCCGTCGCTCCACATGCGGTCGGACGAGGCGTAGGGGCCGATGTTCTGCGGCCAGACCAGCATTTGATAAAGATGGGCGGAAGCGAGAAAAAAGAGCGCGAAGCCGGTATAAACCTGCCAGAGCCAGAGGGTCGAATCCTCATGGCGCATGGCCTTGACATGGGCGCGCAGGGTTTGCAGCTGGCGATAACTGATGGGGAACTTGCGCACCGCGAGCAGGGCGTGCAGCACGAAAACCAGCAACACCCCCGCCACCACGCCGGAAACCAGCCAGGGCTTTGATGCGCCAAGGAAAAAATAACCTTCAAACATGCGGGTGATCGACCACATGGCGGTTGCGCCCAGCAGGATGGACGCCACAAAAAACATATGCCCCCACATGAAGAGGGCGAGGATCAATCCGCTACCGCTTTGCAGTAAATCCAGCCAGGCAGGCCAATGACTTTTGCGTGGACAATCCGCGAGGCCGGACTGGACGATGAAAACGCGATCAGACATGCAGTGCTCCTGAAGGAAGCCGCCTTCCCGATTCCGCCGACAGCGGAGAGATAAACGGAAAACATGCAGCGGGCAAACCTTGCTATTCTATGGTGCACTGCAACAATCTGGTAATGCATTTTAACAAATATTTTTGGGGAGGGATTGTTCGCGTCCAGATGCTTCAATGAAAAGGTTACGTTGCGTGACCGGTTGTGTTCGATGGAGTTCAAGGCCTGCCAACGTCTGTCTTCTTCTGTGTCGAGCCTGTTCAGTCAGGCCGGTTGAGCAAGAAATTAGCGACAGGCCTTCACGCCGGGGTTTCCGGCTTGCGGCAGCGAATGCGCACTGCCTCTCCGATGCGCTCGCAGCCTTGCATTTCGAATGCCCAGCGTCCGGCCAGATTTTCCAGTTCCGGCAATACCGCCAGCGGGCGGGCGGCGTCACCCAACAGGCAGGGCGCAAGATAGAGCAGGAGTTCGTCGGCCAATCCTGCGGCGATGAAAGCGCCATTCAGGGTGGCGCCGGCCTCAGCGTGCACTTCGTTCAGGCCGCGCCGTCCCAGTTCCGGCAGGAGTTGCGCGAGGTCGATCCGCCCCGCCGCGTCCGGCAGGGCAATCCACTCCGCGCCCTTGTCCAGCAAAGGCTGCGCCTTGATTTTGTCATCCAGGGCGGACACCACCAGCACGGACGCGGCGTCGGCGAACAGGCGCGCGTCGGGCGAAAGTTCCAGATGGCTGTCGAGCACGATTTTCAGGGGCTGGCGTTCGGTTTCCACCTCGCGCACGTTCAATTGCGGGTCGTCGCCCGCCACCGTGCCGATGCCCGTCAACAGGGCACAGGCGCGGGCGCGCCAGCGATGCCCGTCCTGCCGCGCCGCCGCGCCGGTAATCCATTGGCTCTGACCATTTTTCAAGGCCGTGCGTCCATCCAGACTGGCGGCGATTTTCAGGCGCAGCCAGGGGCGGCCACGGGTCATGCGGGAAATAAATCCGATATTGAGTTCACGCGCTTCCGCCGCCAGCAACCCCTCTGCCGTCGCAATACCCGCCGCCCGCAACATCGCCATGCCACGCCCGGCAACCTGCGGATTGGGGTCGGTCAGGGCGGCGACGACCCGGCGGACGCCTGCGGCAATCAGGGCTTCGGCGCAGGGCGGCGTGCGACCGTGATGGGCGCAGGGTTCGAGTGTGACGTAGGCTGTCGCGCCACGCGCTTTCGACCCGGCCGCCGCCAGCGCGTGAACTTCGGCGTGTGGCTCGCCCGCGCGTACATGCCAGCCCTCGCCGACGATTTCGTCGCCCTGAACGAGCACGCAGCCGACACGGGGATTGGGCGTGGTGGAATACAATCCGCGCCCGGCCAGAACGAGCGCGCGTTGCATGAAGCATTGATCGGCGGCGGAAAAGTTCACGATTTCCGGGTCGGCGACACTTCGCGGATGACGCGTGAAAAAGCATTCACGTCTTCAAAATTGCGATACACCGAGGCAAAGCGAATATAGGCCACCTTGTCGAGCCGCTTCAATTCGGACATCACCAGTTCGCCCAACTGCTGCGAGCTGATTTCCCGTTCGCCGGAAGAACGCAGACGCTCCTCGATGGCGTCGATGGCGCTGTCTACCGCTTCGGTCGTCACCGGACGCTTGCGTAACGCCAGATCCAGACTGGCGCGCAGCTTTTCGCGTAAGAAGAGGGCGCGCGCGCCATTTTTCTTGACCACCAGCGGCAACTGCACTTCCGCCCGTTCGTAGGTGGTGAACCGCTTGTCGCACACCGTGCAGCGACGCCGCCGTCGCACCACATCGCCCTCCTCGCTGATGCGGGTGTCGACCACGGCGCTGTCGGCAGCGCCGCAAAACGGGCATTTCATGAGGGCGCCGTCACGACGGGGTTACGCCCCGTACACCGGGAATTTGCGGCACAAGACGGAGACTTCGCCACGCACCCGTTCCAACACCGCCTCGTCTTCCGGCGCGTCCAGCACATCGGCAATCAGGTTGGCGATTCTTTCCGCTTCCAGTTCCCGAAAGCCGCGCGTGGTCATCGCCGGAGAACCGATGCGAATGCCGGAGGTCACAAACGGCTTTTCCGGGTCTTTCGGAATGGCATTCTTGTTGACCGTGATGTGGGCGCGCCCCAATGCGGCTTCGGCAGCCTTGCCGGTAATCTTTTTGGCGCGCAGGTCGACCAGAAACATATGCGATTCGGTGCCGCCGGAAACAATGCGCAACCCGCGTTCATGCAAGGCGCGCGCCATGACGCGGGCGTTGTTCAACACCTGCTCCTGCGTCAGCTTGAAGGCGGGCAAAGCGGCTTCCCTGAAACACACCGCCTTGGCGGCGATGACGTGTTCAAGCGGGCCGCCTTGCAGGCCGGGAAAGATGGCGGAATTGATCGCCTTCTCGTGTTCGGCCTTCATCAGAATCGCGCCGCCGCGCGGGCCGCGCAGGGTCTTGTGCGTGGTGGTGGTCACCACATCGGCGTGCGGCACGGGATTCGGGTAATAACCCGCCGCAATCAGCCCGGCGTAGTGCGCCATGTCCACCCAGAAAATCGCGCCGACCTCTTTGGCGATCCTGGCAAAGCGCGCCCAGTCGATACGCAACGAATAGGCGGAAGCGCCCGCCACGATGATTTTGGGGCTGTGCTCACGCGCCAGTTTTTCCACCTGCGCGTAATCAATGGCCTCTTTTTCATCCAGACCGTAGGAGACGACATTGAACCATTTGCCGGACAGGTTCAATGCCATGCCATGCGTGAGGTGGCCGCCTTCGGCGAGGCTCATGCCCATGATGGTGTCGCCGGGCCGGGCGAACGCCATCAGCACGGCCTGATTGGCCTGCGAGCCGGAATTGGGCTGCACGTTGGCCGCTTCCGCGCCGAACAGCGCCCTCAGGCGGTCAATCGCCAGCTGCTCGACCACATCCACGTATTCGCAACCGCCGTAATAACGCTTGCCCGGATACCCCTCGGCATACTTGTTGGTCAGTTGCGAGCCTTGCGCCTGCATCACGGCGCAGGAAACATAATTTTCGGAAGCGATCAGTTCGATATGATCTTCCTGACGGCGATTTTCGGCTTCAATCGCCTTCCACAATTCAGGATCAACCTTGGCCAGAGTGTCTTGAGCGGAAAACATGGGGGAGTTGCTCTCTTGATGTTGGAAAAGAGTGCCGATTTTACAGGGATGCGCCGGGGAAAAGAAGAATAACCGGACACTGCTAAAATATTCGCCCGAAGAAAACTGACAGGAACCCCGACATGCAAGCCTTTCAAGACTACTATCCCGACCGCTTCAGCCATTGCTTCGGCTGCGGCAGGAACCACCCGCAGGGCTTGCACCTCAAGACTTACTGGGACGGCGATGGCACCCTCACCCGCTTCACCCCCCCGGCGCTCTACAGCGGCGGCGTGCCGGAACACGTTTATGGCGGCCTGATTGCCGCGCTGTTCGACTGCCACGGCACCGCCTCCGCCGCCGCCTTCGCTTATCGCGCCGAAGGCCGGGAAATGGGCGACGGACAGCCCGCCCTTCGCTACGTTACCGCATCCCTGAAAGTGGATTTTCTGCGCCCTACCCCGCAGCACGTGGAACTCGCCCTGCGCGCTCGCCTCGTCCATCACGAAGGCCGCAAGGTCAGGCTGGAAATGGATTTAAGCGCGGGCGACAACGTGTGCGCCAAAGGGGAGATGCTGGCCATCCGCTTTGTGGAACGGACTTCGGAAACAGCGGATCCGCCTGCGCCCTGAAATTCCAGACGTCACCGGTAAAAGGAACGCAGCCATTGATTGAACAGGGCGCGCGTAAAACGCACCGCCGGGTTACGCCTGACTCACCACACAAAAAACGCCAGCCCCCACGACCCCGCCATCAACGCTACCGGTAAGGTCATGGCAAGCCACGCGCCACTTCGTCTCACCAGATGCTCCCCCTCCGCTTGCCGCACCAGGGCAAACGCAAGCCAGAGCGACAAGCCAAGGCCAAGGCCCAGCAAGGCAAAGCGCACATACGGCAGCCAGAGCAGCAATAAATGTTCCCCTCGCAACTGGGTCACCGTAATCATGGTGAGGCCGAGCACGACGCTGACCGCGCCCAATGGCGCGAGCGTCAGCGCAAAGCGTTGCCAGTTCAGCGCGGGATGGCGCAGCAGGCGCGCGGCAAGGAGGGGGCCGACAATGAGCAGCAAGCCCAGCAACACACCGCCCCCCACCAGATAGGCCAACACCAGAATGCCATCCAGCCAGGTAAAGGCGTCGTTCACTTCCGGGTAGTGGGTGAGCAACCACCAGGGCGCGTCGGCGTTCAGCAGGGCGTAGTATTCATGCTCGACCAGCCAGGTCGCCAACGTCATTTTAAGGCGCAGAAACCACGGGCTGACCGTCCATTGGAAGGCCGCCGTGGCGATGCCGAGGATGCCAAAAATCAGGGTGAAGGCATCGGTCGTGCGCGCCGGGATGTCAAGACGCAGGATTTCCAAAAAGGGCGAGCGCCCCGCAAGCCGAACCGCGCCGCGTTGTCCGGCGCAGCGGGCGCAGGCGTGGCAGTCCGAGGCGCTGACCATGCGCCGCACGTCGACCAGAGGCGGACAGTTGAAGGGTTGCTCCGTCTGGGCTTTATCCCACTTTGCCCGGTCAACCCGGTAATGCAGGGGCGCAATTTTGGCAAGCACGGCGAAGACGCCGGAAGCCGGGCACAGGTAACGGCACCAGACGCGTTTGTCGTGACCATAGGCAAAGCCGATGATCACGGCGACAATCGTGGAACCGCCCAGCACCAGCAGGGCGGATTCCGCATATTGGTAGACGCTGGTGAGTTGCCCGTAAACCGTGGTGGCGACAAAGGCGAAGAACGGCCAAAAGTGCCATTTGATCCAGGCTGGCGCGGCTTTTCCACGTCCGTGACGGCTCGCCAATTCAGATAAAAATCCTTCCGGGCAAAAGAGTCCGCACCAGACCCGCCCCAGTCCGACGGTTGCCAGCATCACGCCCGGCCACCACAGCCCCCAGAATACGAATTGGGCGAACAGGCGCAGATTGTTCCAGATGTGCGCGTCGCTGGGCGGCAGGGGCAGAAAAACGGGCAGGATCAGGAGCGCACTGTAAAACAGGACAACGCTCCATTGCAGCAGGGCGATGTGTTGGCGATGACGACGCAACCAAAGCCCCACCCTTTCCAGCCCGCCAGACCGGAAAGGCAAGGCAGGGCGGGATGCGGGTGAGGCAGGCGGGTGAAACCTGAGTGGGAATTCCGTGTTCATCCTCCTCTTTTTTGCCGCCCGAAAACCACGAAAGGCAGCAGCACCAGCACCCAGTAGGCGAGCCATATCAGCAGGGCGGAGAGCGCGGGACGCGCCCGATACCCGGCGAAATCGGCGCACACACGACCGAACCCGGCGTTATCGTCCAGAAGCGCGGACGTATCCCAGACCGGGTCCATCAGCGCCGGCAGCCAGTCCATGCCGATCATGCGGTCGCTCGCGGCGACCAGCATGGATGAAGCCAGCACCAGAAGCAGAAACGAAGACAGGCTCAACAACCGTCCAATGGGCAACCACGCCAGACTTTTGGCCGCCGCCCAGGCCGTGAGGATGGCAACGGCAAAGCCGCCTGCCGCGCCGGAAACGAGCGCGGAAACTTCGCCGCCCATCGCCAGCCCATAGAGGAAAATCACGGTCTCCGCGCCCTCGCGGGCCACCGCCAGCGCGGCGACGATGATGATGCCCCATTGCCCCTGTTGCGTGCGCGCTTCGGCCAACTGCGTTTCCAGATTTGCCTTCAGCTTGCGACCATGCTTCTTCATCCAGAACACCATTTGCACGATCAGCACGGTGGCAAGCGCCATGGCGACAATCTGGAAAATTTCCAGCGCATTGCCGGTCAGTTCATCCTGCGCATGCAGGATGCCCCACCCAAGCGCCAGCGCCAGCACGACGCCGCCCGCCACGCCGACGAACAGGGCGCGCAACCCGCGCCGGTCACCGTCGGCTTTCAGCCAGGCGTAGAGGATGCCGATAATCAGCAGGGCTTCCAGGCTTTCGCGCCAGACGACAAAAAAAGCGTTGAGCATGACGCGTTCCTATTTGGCGACGATGCGGCCCTGGGCCGTTTCGGCATGAAAGTCATCAAAAAAAGGATAGCTGCCCGGTTTCAGGGGATGAAACACCAGTGTGCGGGTCACCCCCGGCGCAAGCACGCTTTCCTTGCGCAGTTCCAGGCTCTCAAACTCTGCCGCGCCCGGCCCTTCGTTGCGGATTTCCAGCCGGAAACGGGTATTCGCGGGCACTTCCAGCGTCGCGGGAAACAGGCGACCCTGTTTCATGAGCAGCTTGAAAGTCGGCATGTCGTCCGCCGCCTGCGCACAGGTCGCGAACACGGCAAAACCGCAGAACAAAAGCGCAAACAGAGTTTTCATGCCGCCCCCTTATCAGTAACCGCCTTTTTTGCCGATGCCCGCGTAAGTGAATTCATACTCCACGACAAAGGTCTTGAACCACTCGCCCACACCGGTTTCGCGGTCCGTATGGCGGCCAAAATGGGAATGCTCGTTCGGCGGCGAAATGGTGTACTTCACCTTGTACTTGCCAGGGCCGGACAGCTTGACGTTATCCCCATAGTGCGGGCCGTCGTTGGCGACCATGGGCATGAACTCGCCCTTCAGCTTGAAATCGCTGCCAACCTTGCTGATTTCGTATTTGATGTCGAGATAAGGCACCCAGGCGCCTTCTTCGAAACCATTGGCGTTATCGGCCAGAGCGTGAATGTCGGCTTCGATGTGAATGTCGGATTCGGCAGCCTTTTTCATCAGGCCGGCCGGCGCCATTTCGATGGGTTGCAGATAGACGGCGGCGATTTCCAGCCCCGACTTTTTCTGCGGCTCCCCGATCGGATATTCGAGCGCGCTGACCGCGGAAGAAAACGCGGCCGCCGTGACAAAAGCGGCGGCAATGAGGGTAGATGCAACGGTTTTACGGGTAGACAGCATGGAGGCTCCTTGGCAGATGAACGAAAAACGAGTGAAAAATGGAAACGGCAAGACACGAGCAAAATGACAAACGTATTTTCGCCGTTATCTTTGAGACTCGTTATCAAACGATAACAGTTCTCATTTTATAGCCGAATGCGTTGATGTCAAGACCTTTAGACCGGATCGCCAGGGCAATCGCATTTGACTGACTCCGAGGCCCTGTCCGCAAACACCGTCATTCCCCTGCAAGAGAATGACGGCAGGCAGAGCGGGATCGAAGAAACCGCCGTTTGTTTAACATGCGGCGCTTTCGGAGAAAGCGCCCTACCTGAACCCGCTCAGGCTGCGATTCCGGGAGCGCGGGGCACCAGCCCCGCATGGTTCATGGATGAAGCGGGGCTGGTGCCCCGCACTCCCAGGAGGCATTCGCGCCGTTGGTCGACGCGTTCGACTTTTTGGCGTGAAGCACCGCAAACGATACCGCCACCTCATCAACCGCTGATGGCCAACGCGTTTCCTCAAAAGCTGACGACATCTGCGTGTGCGATTGCCCTGCATGAATGACTGATACCTGACCTCTGATGCCTGATTTATGCTTAAATGTCGCCCATGAATTTCCCAATCCACGCCATCCGTCAGCCGCGCACCATCGCCATCATCGGCAAGTATCAGAGCCGCAAGGCGAGCGATGCCGTGATTGCCCTGGCCGGGTATTTGCAGGATCGCGGGGTATCGGTGTTCATTGAGCGCGAAACCGCCGAGAACATGGGACGGCCCGACGAACTCTCGCGCTGGATGGTATGCGGTTTCATGGACATCGGGGCGCACGCCGACATGGCCATCGTGGTGGGCGGCGACGGCACCATGTTGAACGCGGCGCGTCGCCTCGCGCGCTATAACGTGCCGCTGGTCGGCGTGAATCAGGGGCGTCTGGGTTTTATGACCGATATTGCCCGCAAGGACTTGCTGGCGGCGATGGATTTGTTGCTGGATGGTCAGTTCAAGCCGGAATCGCGCATGTTGCTGGATGCCGAAATCATCCGCTCGCATCGCGCCATCGCCACCAACCTCGCCCTGAACGACATCGTGATCGACAAGGGCGCAATCGGACGCATGATTGAATACGAGCTGTTTATCAACAGCGAATTCATTTCCAAACAGCGCGCCGATGGTCTCATCATCTCCACGCCCACCGGCTCCACCGCCTACGCGCTTTCCGCAGGCGGGCCGATTCTGCATCCGGCGCTGACCGGCATCGCGCTCGTCCCCCTTTGCCCGCACGCGCTCACCAACCGGCCTGTGCTGGTCGACGACCATGTGGAAATCGAAGTCATCGTCACCCATGCCGACGATGCCCGCGTGCACTTCGATGGTCAGGTAACGCTGAATCTCAATCGCAACGACACCATCCGTCTGCACCGCTCCGAATACTCAATCTGTTTCCTGCATCCGCCCGGTTACAGCTACTTCGCCATGTTGCGGCAAAAGCTCCATTGGGGCGAACGTCCCACCGATAACGACGGGTCGCAACTCTAAGGCCGCCATGCTGCTCAGCTTGTCCATCCGTGATTTTGTCATCGTCGACCGTCTGGAACTGGAATTCGACACGGGATTCGGCACACTCACCGGCGAAACCGGCGCGGGCAAATCCATCCTGATCGACGCCCTCGCCCTCGCTCTGGGCGAACGCGCCGACCCCGGCGTGGTGCGCGTCGGCAAGGAAAAAGCCGAAGTCGCCGCGACCTTCGATCTGGCGCGTCTGCCCGCCGTAAGCGCGTGGCTCGCCGCGCAAGACCTGTCGGTGGAAGACGAAGCCGCTCCCGAACTCATCCTGCGCCGGGTGGTGGAAGCGGGCGGGCGTTCCCGCGCCTACATCAATGGCAGCGCCGCCACCGTGCAACAATTGCGCGAAGTGGGCGAATTTCTGGTCGACATCCACGGTCAGCACGCGCACCAGTCGCTCCTGCGCGCCGACGCGCAGCGCGAACTGCTGGATACGCACGGCGGCCTGAACGAACTGGCGAAAGAAGTCGCGGCAGCCTGGAAAACATGGCGCGACCTCGCCAAAACGCTCGCCGCCGCCGAAGCGGGAAGCGCCGCCAGCCTACAGGAACGCGACATGCTGGCGTGGCAACTGAAAGAACTCGAAGAACTGGATTTTCAACCCGCCGAATGGCCGGAACTGGAAGCGGAACAGCGCCGCCTCGCACACGCCGCCAGCCTGATCGAAGGCGCGCAATTCGCGCTCGCGGCGCTTTCCGAAGGCGAAGGCGCGTGCGAATCCCTGCTGAATCGCGCCAGCGAACGCCTCGCCGACATGGCGCAAGTCGACGCGGAACTGGCGGAAGGCAGCGCCATCCTGCACTCCGCCCAGGCCGAAATTTCCGAAGTCATTTCCCTCCTGCGTCGCTACGCCGACCGGATGGAACAAGACCCGGAGCGCCTGCGTGCAATCGAGGCGCGGCAGGAAAGCATCCTGACGCTCGCCCGCAAGCATCGCGTGCAACCCGATGACCTGCCCGACCTGCTGATTCGCCTGCGGCAACGCCACGCGGAACTGGAAGCCGTAGCGGACGTGGAGGCGCTTGGCGCGCGCACGGAAACGGCGCGAAAAACCTACGCCGACCTCGCCGCCCGGCTTTCCGCCGGACGCCGGAAAACCGCCGCCAGCCTGGGGGCTGCCGTCAGCGAACAGATGCGGCAACTGGCGCTGGCCTCCGGGCGTTTCGAAGTCGCCCTGACGGAATTGAAAGAAGGTTCCGCCAATGGCGGCGAACAGGTGGAATTTCGCATCGCCGGTCTTGCCGCCAATGAAGCGCGGCCTTTGGCGAAAGTCGCCTCCGGCGGCGAACTTTCCCGCATCAGTCTGGCCTTGCAGGTGGTCGCCTCGCAAACCGCGCGCGTTCCCACCCTGATTTTCGACGAAGTGGACGTGGGCATCGGCGGCGGCGTCGCCGAAATTGTCGGTCGTCTGCTGCATCAACTGGGCGAAACGCGGCAGGTGCTCTGCGTCACCCACCTGCCCCAGGTTGCCGCCCGCGCCGACTGGCACTGGCAGGTGAGCAAATCCGTTGAGAACAATGGTGTCAGCAGCCACATCGCTGCGCTCGACGCCGAAGGCCGGGTAGAAGAAGTCGCCCGCATGCTGGGCGGCGTTGAACTCACCGCCACAACCCGGCAACACGCGAGAGAATTGTTACAAATCCTGTAAGTCAGCGGGAATTTTGTCTAAAATCAGGGCATAACTTTCTCATCGCATATTCGCCATGCTCTCCTCTGTCGCCGGTAACGGCCTTTTCGATTATTCCTCGTACTACGCGCAAGGCGCGGAGCGGAGGAATGCTGGCGCGGATTCAACCCCCCCCGCCGCGCAGGAAAAGGATGAAACAGACGCCGCCGATGTCGGCAGCGGGCAGAACAGCACGGCCAGAAAACCCAATGGCGAACCACTGACCGAAAGCGATCAGGCTCAGATTCGGGAACTCGAAAGCATCGACCGCAAAGTCCGCCAGCATGAACAGGCGCACATGGCGGCGGGCGGCGCTCTGGTCACTTCCAGCGCCAGCTACTCCTACACCGAAGGGCCGGATGGCAAACGCTACGCGACCGGCGGCGAAGTCGGCATCGACACCTCTCCAGGCCGCACGCCGGAAGAAACCCTCACCCGCGCCCGGCAGATTCGCAGCGCCGCCCTTGCGCCCGCCGACCCTTCGCCGCAAGACCGCAGCGTCGCCGCCGCCGCCAGCCAGATGGAAATGCAGGCCTTGCAGGAAATCGCCCAACAACAACAGGAAGCGGCCCGGGGCGAAGGCGAAGACGCCGACCTCCCCGCCGAAGCCGGCAGCGCGACCCACGACAGCGGCATCGGCAAATCGGGGCGTGGCGAGGCCGCGATACAAGCCTACCAAAGCATGATGTTCGGCGCGATACAGGACACACCACAAGGCGAACCGGAAACACGCGGCGGATTTGCCAACGGGTTTGGAAAATCCGGCGCTTTCGTTTCCGCCTACGCCTGATAACGCAACGCCATCACTCCTTCACCCTCTCCGGCGTCACCGTCATTCCCTCGCAAGGGCATGGCCTGTTGTCAACTGCGCCAGCACCGCGCGCGTCCCGGCCTCGTCGAGAAAATAATGGCAGATTTCCTTTTCTCCCCAGAGCAATACCGGCACCCGTTCGTCGTAGCGTTCCAGCGCCGGGTCGGCGTCGGCGTCGAGCACTTCAAGAGCGACGCCGTATTCCGCCAGCAGGGGAAGCACTGCCACCTCCATCTCGTGACAGAGGTGGCAATACGCGCGACTCACCAGCGTGAGTTTCAGGGAATCAGTCACCAATGCCCTTGATGGTGATGAAGACCTGTTGATCGCCACGGCGCACCAGCAGGGTGATATTGGCGTTTTTGCTGAAGGGCGCGAGCAGTTTGTTGAATTGCTCCAGGCTGCGCACCTCGCTGGTCACGCCCTTGTTAATCAGGGCCAGGATGATGTCGCCCACGCGCAGGTCGGCGCGCACGGCGTTGTTACGAATGTCCTCGATCACCAGACCGCCCGTCACGCCCAACTGACGGCGTTGTTCAGCGGAAAGTTCGCTCACTGCCAACCCCAGCCGGGTCGCCTCGCGTTCTGATTTGGATGCGGATTTCGGACGTGGCCGCACGCTGGCCGTGTCCTCCTGGATTTCGCCCACAGTGAGGGTCAGTTCAAGGGGAGCCCCCTTGCGCCAGACCTGCACCCTGACCTTGCTGCCGGGTCTGGCGGCGGCCACGAGACGCGGCAGGTCGGCGGAACGGGAAACGGCCTTGCCGTCAAAGCGCAACACCACGTCGCCCGCCTCGATTCCGGCCTGCGCGGCGGCGCCATCCTTCTCCACAGAACTGACAATCGCGCCCTCGGCTTTTGTCAGTCCGAAGGATTCCGCCAATTCCCTGGTGACTTCCTGAATCACCACGCCCATGCGCCCCCGGCTCACCTTGCCTGTGGTGCGTAACTGGTTCTGCACGTCCATCGCCACGTCGATGGGGATGGCGAACGACAACCCCATGTAACCGCCGCTGCGACTGTAAATCTGTGAATTGATGCCGACCACCTCGCCATTCAGGGTAAACAGCGGCCCCCCGGAATTACCGGGATTGACGGGCACATCCGTCTGGATGAAGGGCACGTAATTTTCCTGCGGCAGGGAACGCCCCTTGGCGGAGACAATCCCCGCTGTCACCGAATTCTCAAAGCCGAAGGGCGAGCCGATGGCCGCCACCCATTCCCCCACGCGCAATTTTTCCGGGTTGCCCAGCTTTGCCACCGGCAGGTCGGAAGCCTCAATCTTGATGACCGCCACATCGGTGCGCCGATCCGCGCCGATGACGCGGGCGTTGAATTCGCGCCGGTCGGTCAGGCGCACCACGACTTCATCGGCGGAATCGACCACATGGGCGTTGGTCAGGATATAACCGTCGCTCGAAATGATGAAACCGGACCCCAGGGAATGGCTTTCCGATTCGCGCGGCACATTTGGTTGCTGACCGCGCGGAATAAAGCGACGGAAAAAATCGGCCATCGGGTCATCATCATCAAAGGGAAAGGGGAAGCCCTGAATGCTGGAACGATTGCGCACAATCTGGGTGGTGCTGATGTTGACCACCACCTGCCCCTGCCGTTCCGCCAGATCGGCGAAGTCGGGCAATGTACGTCCCGGCGCAGCCGTTGTTTGCGCCTGCGCACCCAGAGTCGACAAGGCCAGCAGCAAGGCCGCGACAAAAGTGAAAAAGGCTTGTCTGCTTCGTTGTTGCATCATGTGTTCTCCTCTTGAAACATAATGTTTGCAATATAAGGTTCAATGAAAGTTTTTCCAGAGGCCGCATGGCGCGCCATCCGTCTCCGCGCAAAACCCCATGCAAAACCCAGGCCACAGGCCGCGCCAATCAGCGCGCCCGGCTCGCTTGCCAGATTGCCCAACACCGCGCCACCGAGCAGCCCTGCAAGCGGCAGGCCGTAAGCCAGCGTGACATGACGACGCAAATTGCCGGTGGGCAGCGCCACTGTCACCACCGCGCCCACCACAGCCCCGATGTCGTTACGCACCCGGTAGCGGCGGGGCTGAAGGCAGAACATCTGCGTCAGATGCGCGCTGCCGCAACCGCCCGTCTCGTGACAACGCCCGCAACCGCCGCCAATCACCTCCACCAGCGCATAGGCGTCGCCAGCATTCCCCTGCACGACGCGCGCCGTCTGCTCCGCCATCGGCTGATCCGGCGGCTTTGGAACGGCAAGCCCGGAAGATTGAACATCCGACATAAGCAAAACCCGCGTCATTTGCACGCAAAATTAAAGAAGCCGCATAGTTTATACCCGAAAAGGCCGGGAAAGACGGATACAATACCCGCCGCCTTCTGTTACCCGTTCGCCGCCCCCCGTCCACTGAATATGCCCACCGCCCACGACATCCTGCGTCACACCTTTGGCTACCCTGATTTTCGCGGGCGGCAGGCGGAAATCATCGAACATGTCGCCAGCGGCGGCGATGCGCTGGTGCTGATGCCGACGGGCGGCGGCAAATCGCTCTGCTACCAGATTCCCGCCCTCCTGCGCCGGGGCGTCGCCATCGTGGTCTCGCCCCTGATCGCCCTGATGCAGGATCAGGTCGAGGCGCTCACCCAACTGGGCATCCGCGCCGCTTTCCTGAATTCCACCGTGGACAGGGAGGCCATCCGCGATACCGAGCGTCGCCTGTTCACAGACGACCTCGACCTGCTCTATGTCGCCCCGGAACGACTGATGACCGAGCGTTTTCTCGCCCTGCTTGATGGTCTTGCCGAAGGCGGGCGGCTGGCGCTGTTCGCCATCGACGAAGCGCATTGCGTTTCCCAGTGGGGACACGACTTCCGCCCGGAATACCTGCAACTCTCCGCCATCCACGAACGCCATCCGAACGTGCCGCGCATCGCGCTGACGGCCACCGCCGATGAAGCCACGCGGCGGGAAATGATTGTCCGCCTGGGGCTGACCGGAGCGCGCGTCTTCATCGCCAGCTTTGACCGCCCCAACATCCGCTACACCGTGGTGGAAAAGGACAATCCCCGTCGGCAACTGCTCCATTTTCTCGCCGCCCACCGGGGCGAGGCGGGCATCGTCTATTGCCTGTCGCGCAAAAAAGTAGACGACACCGCCGCCTGGCTGAACCAGCAAGGCTACCCCGCCCTGCCCTACCACGCCGGGCTGGAAACGGCGACCCGCGCCCAAAACCAGCGTCGCTTCCTGCGCGAGGACGGCATCATCATGGTCGCCACCATCGCTTTTGGCATGGGCATCGACAAACCCGACGTGCGTTTCGTCGCTCACCTCGACCTGCCCAAGAGCCTGGAAGCCTACTATCAGGAAACCGGACGCGCCGGACGCGATGGCGAAGCCGCCGAAGCCTGGATGGCCTACGGCTTGCAGGACGTGGCCCTGCAACGCGCCCGCATCAACGACTCCGGCGCGGACGACCAACAAAAACGTCTGGAGAATCAAAAACTCAACGCCCTCCTGGGCTATGCCGAATCCGGTCACTGTCGCCGCGTGGTGCTGCTCAACTACTTCGGCGAAGACAGCCAGCCCTGCAACAACTGCGATGCCTGCCTCTCCCCGCCGGAATCCTGGGATGGCAGCGTCGCCGCGCAAAAGGCGCTGTCCACGGTCTTTCGCACCGGTCAGCGTTTCGGCGTCAAACATCTGACCGACGTGCTCACCGGTCAGGAAAATCCCAAAACGCTCGATTACGGTCACCAACGCCTTTCTACCTGGGGCATCGGCGCGGACATCAAAACGGAGGATTGGCGCGCCATCTTCCGCCAACTGGTGGCGGCAGGCTTTTTGCATGTGGATATGAACGAATACGGCGCGTTAAAACTCACTGCCGCCGCTCGTCCGGTATTGAAAGGCGAACAGCGCGTGGAACTGCGCCGCCGCATCCTGCCGCCCGCCACGCGCCAGAAACGCCAGCGCCTCATCGACGAACCCGACGCCGCGCTTTCAGCAGAGGCACGCGGCCTGTTCGAACGCCTGCGGGAGTGGCGCGCCGAAACCGCCAAAGAACAGGGCGTTCCCGCTTATGTCATCTTCCACGACAAAACCCTGAAAGAAATCGCCCAATCCCGCCCCGCAAATCG
Source organism: Zoogloeaceae bacterium (assembly GCA_031273565.1). Classification (GTDB taxonomy): domain Bacteria; phylum Pseudomonadota; class Gammaproteobacteria; order Burkholderiales; family Rhodocyclaceae; genus Azovibrio. The sequence goes on from JAISRR010000157.1 coordinate 22,365, forward strand.
CGAAGCCCTGATGACCGTACAAGGCGTAGGTCAGGCCAAGATGGAACGCTACGGGGAAAAGATTCTGGCGCTGGCAGCGGAGAAGTAAAGCGCCGCGCTCAAAATCATCGCGCAATCAGGGTTCCGGTTCTATCATTTGCAGTTCTTTTTTCAACTCCCCGGCAACGGATGCAGCAAGTTTCTCCAATTCTTCAATGTTGACTTCGGAAAATATCAACAGGCCACAGGCATCCGCGCTGCCCATCTCGCATCCCTTGATAAAAAATTCAACGGCAATATCCTTGTCTTTTTTTGCTCCGCCTTTACCTTCAGAATGGAAAAGACCCGTCCACGTACAGCCATCGGCATCATTGTATGTACAAGCTTTCTGGTAATAAAGAAAGGCTTTGGCGTCATCGTTCCGGGTACGCTCACCCAAACGAAAACAGGCTTCGCCGTTGTTGGCCGCGCAGTTCTGTTCATCGTAACGTAACGCCCTTGCGTACAATTCATTGGCTTTTTCAGGGTTTTGCTGCACTCCCTCGCCGTTTTTATACAGGTCGCCCAGACTGTCGCAGCCCTTGCCATATGTTTTGTTGCAGGATTTCTCATACAGGGCAGCGGCTTTGGCGTAATCCTGTGGAACATCATCACCTGTTGCGTAGTTTGCCGCCGCTGCGTGACAAGCCTTGTGATCTTCGCCATCGCAGATTTTCCCGTAAATCAGAAAAGCTTTGGCATACAGGGCTTTTGCCTTGCTTTTGTTGGCGTTGCCGAGCTTGCCCGCCTCGTACAGCAGACCCAGTTTGTTGCAACCCGCGCCATTTTCATGGTTGCAACTTTTTTCATAAAGACGCGCCGCTTTGCTGTCGTCATGTTCAAACCCCCAGTCGCCACTTTCATACTGCGCTCCTGTTGCGTTATAACACCCATTGACATCTTCCTTGCCCTCGCAGGCTTGCTCATGATGCGTAAAGGCTTGCTCGCGCAGTGCTCCGGCTTTTTTTAGGTCTTTACTGACGCCAACGCCATTAACATACAGATCCGCCAGATGATTGCAACCACCGCCACTGCCGTTATTGCAGCTTTTTTCATACAACCGCGCGACTTTGGTGTAATCCTGTTTAATTTGTTCTCCGCTGTCATAGTCTGCCGCCAGTTTGTTGTAACAGCGATTGAGGTCATTGTCTTTATCCGCTTGTGCGTCTTTCACGCAGGCTTGTTCAAAGTAGGCAAACGCTTTTTCGTGCAAGGCGTTTGCCGTTTCCGCGTTTTTTTCCACGCCCACGCCTTCGTCATACATCATGCCAAGATTGTTACACCCATCGCCTAGTCCGGCATTGCAGGATTTTTCATACAACGAGGCCGCTTTGCGCTTGTCCTGTTCAACGCCTTCACCATTATCATAGGATATGCCCAGATTATTACACCCCCGGATATCGTTGTTGTCGCAGGCTTTTTGGTAAAGTCGGGCGGCTTTTTCATGATCTTCTTTCACGCCCTCCGCATGGTCGTACATGAAGCCAAGCGCGCCGCAAGCCCGGAAATGCCCGCCGTCGCAAGCCTTGTCGTAAAGTTTTGCGGCGGCGGCGTAGTCTTCCTCTTCATAAGCCGCTTCAGCTTCGTTGAACAGCACGTCAGGAGAACGCGGCGCGCATGATGAGCACGCTACACACAAAAGCGCGACAACCGTCAAACGTCTGAAAATATTTTGCATGTTCTGACATGCCCCTGTGGGAAACCCGGTTACGCCATATGAGTATGTTGTAGCGCTGATGCGTCGCCCTGACGCAAGATGCCAGAATTATCACATGAATGCCAAAGCATGTAAAACTGCTTGAGTCTTCTCCTTGTTTCTTGTGGGCTGGCCAGCGCTGCCTCACTCCCTCCGCCCCTTCGGGGCGCCTCCCTCGGAGAGGGAGCAACCGTGTTCGAGGTCAAGAGATTTTTGGGTTCCATGGAGCGTTATTTTTCAACATGGCGTTCATGATGGTGTTAACGAACTGCCGAGCCGGAACCAACAACTTCTTCTCCACTTTACCCTCTTCGGGGGGGAGGAAGAAACATACAAGGAAGAAACATACAAGGGGCGGAAGGAGTGAGCGGGTTCAGGTAGGATGGGTTCAGGTAGGGCGCGTTCTCCGAACGCGCCGCATGTAACAACGGCGGTTTCGGAGAAACCGCCCTACCTCTGCGCCGCATGTAAACAACGGCGGTTTCTACGATCCCGCTCTACCTTTACGGCCGCATGTCAACAACGGCGGTATCGCAGATGCCGCCCTGTCACAACAAGCATCTCCGGATTCCATGAGGCAAACCTTCATGCAATCACCCGGCTTTCTACGGGCGAACACGCTTCCCTGATTGCTTGGTTATCCCCTGTCACCCGCCCCCCAATCACCTTTTCCAGCGCACTCCCCTGCCAGTTCTTCAAAAACCGTTCGCAGTCGCGGCGGTGGGCGCGGCGGAATGTGACTTCGCCGTGATGGGCGCGCATGGCGTCGAGGTCAATGAGCGCCCACTGCCCCCTGTCCTCTGTCCTCTGTCTTCTGTCTTCTGAAACCCAGATGAGGTTGTGCCCCTTCAGGTCGCCGTGGCTGATGCGCGCCCGGCGCAGGTCGTCGAAAAGGCGCGCGACAGCGGCGAGTTCTTCGTTCGCCAGGGTCTCCGCTTGTTCTGCCTTGTCTTGAAAACGGGCGATGATGTCTTCGCCTTCCAGACATTCCGTGACCAGATAGGCCGTGCCGGTGAGCCACAACCAGCGGCGCTCAATCACGGCGAGCGGCTTTGCCGTGGCGATGCCCAGCGCCAGCAGGCGATTACCTTCGCGCCAGGAAGTCCAGGCGCGGCTGGGTCGCCAGAAGCGCGTGAGCCAGTGCCAAAAATGTTTGATGTTGTAACGCTTGACCACGACAGCGCGGCCCGCGATATTGACCCGTGCGACGGTGGCCGTGCCGCCTGTCTTGTAAATGTGGCCTGCCGCGATGTGGGCATCCGGGTCTTGCAGCAGCGCGCCCAGCGATTCCTGTTCATCCCGACGCACGACGCAGAGGCCGAACGCGCCACGTTGCCGCAGGCAGAAGGCGCTGCATTCGCGGCCAATTTTTTTCAGCCAGTCGGCAAGGCGCAAGCGCCTTTGTCTGTCCACCGCCGCCTGTAGCGCGGGCAGGCTCCAGCCCGTGGCGGAATGCGGGTTGCTTTCCCGGTAAATCGCCCACCACTCAACCAGACGAGCGTCAGTGGAAACAGGCCATTGTGCGAAAAACATGCCCAGATTTTCCAACGCCCGCGCGGGTGAGAGCGGTTCGCCCGGTTTTTCGGCGCGGATGCCGCCGCCATCAATGAGATACAGTTGCCCGGATTGGGCAAGCAGATTGTCGGGATGCAGGTCTTCCTGCCACAATCCTCTGGCGTGCAAACGCGCGATGACGCGCACCGCTGCTTCAGAGCAGGCTTTTGCTTGCGTCGACCAGCGCGCGCCCAGACTTTGCGCGTCTTCCAGATAGGCAAACAGCAGCCATCCGCCATGTCCGTCTACACAATCCGCTGCCAGCAGAGCGGGCGTCGGCATGCCTTGTTCCGCGAGCAGGCAGGCGCCCGTCTGTTCGCGGGCGAAATGCCGCGCCGCCTTGCCGCCGACCAACAGTTTCGCCAACACGGTTTGCGTTTCGCCCGTCGCGGCGCGCCAGATTGCCCGCCCGACGTAGCGTCGCCCCGGCAGGGCGCGCAGCAGGCTCAACAACTGCACACTGCCCGCGCCGGGCAGGATAATATCGACCGGCAGCGCCAACTTTCGACCTGCTTGCGCCAGATCGTCCAGTTGCAGGGGGGGCGGTTGTAACATTCAGTGGCCTTCCTTGCGTTGCCGCCGCGTTTGCAGCCATTGCCGCCATTGCGCCACTTCCGCGCCCTGTTGCGGCGCATCCAGACAGGTCGCCAGAAACAAGCCTGCTTCGTCATCGTCCAGTTGCGGCGCGTGGCGGATGAATTGTTCCAGATCCTTGATGCGGTCACGGCGGGGAAACCACAGGCGACGGGTCTTTTCCAGGTCGATCAGGCACGCTTCAAATCCTCCCTGTTCCCCGACGCGAACAAAAATATGGCGCGGATAAAAGCAGCAATGAATCAACCCCGCCAGATGCAGGCGGCGGGCGAGCAAACCGCAGGCGACAAGGAGTTGTTGCCGGTCGCTTTCAGTGCATTGCGGCCAGACATTCAGCCAGCTCGCCAGATCGCGCCAGTCGGTAAGCGCGCGCGTCAGCAGCACGGCACAGGGTTTGCCTTCCCGTTCGCGCACGCCGAAAAAAGCGGCCTGCGTCGCCGGAACGCCGCGCGCCGCGTAACGCTGGATATTGCGAAACTCGCGGCAGAACGTGGGTTCTCCGAACGGGTGTCGGAGCGAGCGGGTGAGGTGGTTGGACTGACGTTTCAGGTAGTAGCGTTGTTCCGGCAGTTCGAGTTGGCAAACGGAACTCCAGCCGCCCCGGTCGACATTGGGATGATCCACCGGCGTCAATTCCAGTCTCCAGAGCGCGTCGAAATCGGCCAGCCCCGCCTGTTCCAGCAGGGGACGGTCATTTGCGGCAATAAAATCGTCTTTCACGCCTCTTCCTTGAAAAAATGCACGATGGCGCGAATCCGTTGTTTATCGGCGGCATCCAGACGCCGCTTTGCCGGATAACGCCGGTAGAACCGATAAAAACGCAGGCGTTGCGAGGCCGTCAGGTAACGCCGCGCCAACTTGTCGAGACAGGCGAGATCCTTGATCTGACGATGCGCCAGCATAACGCCGAACCAGCGCATGCCCAGCGGACAGTCGATGAACCACACCTTGTCGCTCTGATCGACGAGAATATTGCGCCATTTCAGGTCGTTATGGATAAAACGGTTTTCGTGCAGAGTGCGGGTATGCGCGGCAATCTGACGGCTGACGCGCTGCACCCATTTGGCATCGGAAAAACGCGGGTCGCCCTGACTGGCGAGCCGTGCCAGGTCTTCCGCGCCCACCAGTTCGCGGGTAATCAACGCGCCGCGATAGAACGCGCCGCAGCGCCGTTCCATCCCCCAGGCAACGATTTCCGGCACGGGAATATTCCATTTGGCAAATTTTTCCAGATTTTGCCACTCGGCCTTGACGCGCGGACGCGGCAGAAAATCGAGCAGAAAATGGCGCAGATAGCGCCGCCAGTGCAACCGCCAGTTTTTCACGCGCCTCACGCCCGCGCCGTAACGCTTGACATAGTAGCGCACACCCGCGCGTTCGACGCGAATCACCTCCGAACGCGGGTCGCTGGTAAGTTTTTCACCCCGCAAGGCAAATACCGCCTCCAGACTGCCAAAATCGGCAGCCAGTTGAGCGTAGTCGGGGTTCAGATTCCATCGCGGCATCATTCCTGCCTCATAACCTGCCCTCGTATTTCTGAAACCGCCGCAACAAGCGAACCGCTTTTTTCTCCAGCCAACGCAGCAGCCCGGCCTCTTCACGCAGAATGGCGCGCAGTGGTTTGTCGAAATAGACGCGCAAAAAACGGAGTTTATCGCGGCGGGTCAGACCGATGTTGAGCGCGGAAAAATAGAGCGCGGCCAGATCCTTGTCGCGCCAGCGTTTGGGCGTCGCGGCTCGGGTCTGCGCCCGGTGCAGGTCGATCAGCGCCAACTCCGGCGGAAAATTTTCCGCCTCTCCACGCAGCAGAAAATGACAAAGATAACAATCGCGGTGATTGACGCCCGCGCGATGCATGGCGGCGATGGTTTGCGCCACGGCGACAATCAGGGCGTATTTGCGGGCGGGCGCGGGTGGCTCCGTCGGCCAGTTTTGCGTCAGCGTTTCCAGATCGACGGCGGGGGCGATTGCTTCGGTGATGAGAAACGATTGCCGCCGCGCCGGGTTTGCGCCCCGCTCGCCAAAAGCCACCGCCGTCATCGTCGGCACCCGCGCGGCGTGCAGGCGTTGCAACGCCTGCCATTCCTGACGCGCGCCCAATACGGGACGCTTGCCGGTGACAATATTCTTGCCGATTTCGCGCCAGCCGACGCCGTAGTGAATCTTGACAAAATAGGCGCGACCGCCGATTTCGATGCGCAGGGTGCGACGCCCCGGCATGGCGCGATAGACGCGACCTTGCAGACGCTCGACTTCGGCGAACGGGTCTTTGCCACGCCAGAGCGACAGGAAGGGGTCGCGCAATTCGAGCATGCTCAGGCCGCCCGCAAAATGATGTCCGCCGCGCGTTCGGGCAACGCATACAAGTCCGCCGTGGCGGCGTAGGCGAGCGCGTTTTTGCTCGCGGCGCGGCGGTAGTCGGCATCGGCCAGCACGTTCGCCAGCGCCGCGTTCAACGCTTCCTGCGCGAACGGGCTGGCGAGCACCACGCCAGCCCCGGCTTCGGCAATGTAATGGGCATAGCCGCAAACATCCGTCGCCAGCACCGGCAGGCCGGAAACCAGCGCCTCCAGCAGCACGGTGCCCGTGTTCTCGCTGTAGGCCGGGTGGATGAGCGCGTCCGCGCCCAGCAAAAAGCGCGGAATGTCGTCGCGGCCTTTCAGAATCGTAACCTGTTGCGCCAGTCCCAACGTCTGCGCCTGCAACAAAAAGGGTTTCGGATTGTCCTGACCGATGGCGATCAGTCTTACCCGCACGCGGAGGTTGGCGGGCAGGGCGGCCAGCGCCTTCAGGCTGCGATCCAGCCCTTTCGTCTTGAAGCCGGAACCGATTTGCAGCACGAGCAAATCATCTGCCGCCAGCCCGAATTCGGCGCGGAATCCGGCGCGGATGCCCTCCGCGTTTTCCGGTCGACGGCGATCCGGCGCGACGCCCGGCGGCAGCAGGTGAAACCGTGCGGGCGGCGTGCCGTAGTGTTTGATGAACAAAGGTTGCTGGGTCGCGGAAATCATCAGAATTTCGCTCTCTGCCGTCGGCGCGAACACCGCGCGTTCGTAAGCGGAAAAATGCCGGTAGCGGGCAAAGCGCCGATAAAGCGGATTACGCAACGTCTGCGCCTTTTCCTCGAAACAGGGGTCGGCGGCGTAATACACGTCGAGACCCGGCATTTTGTTGAAGCCCACGACGCGTTCGACCGGCTCGCGTTCGAGATCAGCCTTCACCCAGGCCGTGAATTTTTCATTACGATGATGATTGAAAAACGCCTTGACCGGCGCAATGCGTATGTCGAATCCGGCGGGAACCTCACCCTGCCAGAACAGGGTATAGACGCGAATCCCCGCGCCGCGCCGCTGGCATTCCAGGGCGATGCGCAGAAAATCGCGTTGCAGGCCACCGAAGGGAAAATACTTGTAGAGAATGAAAGCCAGCAAGGGCACCCCCGCGCCGACTTATTTCTTACGCACCTGCGCGATAAGCTGGTCGGTGTTTTTCAGCAGTTCCTCGAAGGTGTTGCCCGACATCTGGTACAAGCCTTCGACCACCAGCGTGGGCACGCTATCAATCCCCATGGAATCGCGCACCTGCTCCGCTTGTTGCTGCTTGCTGACCACGGCAAAGGATTTCAGCAGTTCGCCGAACTTCTGACCGTTGCCGCCCTGCTGCACATACCACTCGATGATGCTTCTGTCGGTGTAAAGTCGCCGACCCTCTTTGTGCAGGGCGGCGAACACGGCGTCATCCAGACGCGCCAGATCGCCGCTGACTTCCAGCGCGTAATACAGCCGGGCGAGACTGGACCAGGCCGCATTCCAACCGACGTGCAGGCGACGAAAAGCGACATCGGCAGGTTGCCGCGCCGCCCATGCCTTGATGATCGGATTGAAATCGTTGCAATGGTTACACGCGTAGGAAAAAAATTCGATGACCTCAATCTTGTTCGGATTTGCCTTGAGATGCTGACGGGACAGGCGCTCGTAGGGCGCAGACAATGCAGAAGTCGCGGGCAGCGCCAGCAAAGCGGCAGCGGCGGTCAGAAAACGACGACGGTTTTGCATAAGCATTACTCCTTGTTGATCAATATGGTTTCCACGCCGGATTTCGCCAATTCAGCGCGCACACGACTGACCTCGCCCGTACTGGAATAGGGGCCGAGACGCAGACGATAAAAGGTTTTGTCCTGCACCATCACCTGCTGCACATTGGCTTCGTACCCGCTCATGGCGAGCGTGGCCTTGAGATTATCCGCTTCCTGCGGATTGCTGAAAGAACCGGCTTGCAGATAATGCGGATTTCCCGGCGTGGTTTGCGCGGCAGGCGTCGACGCAGGCGTGGCGTTGGATGCGGGCGGCGTCCCCCCCCCCGGCACGGCTTCCGTCCTGCCGGGCAGAATGTCGTAGAACTGGAAGCGTTTATCGTCGGGAACCGGGTCGCCGGGCTTGCCGGGCAGAGATACGGGCTGCTGGTCGGCGCGGCCGTTGGCATTCTCCACATGCGTCACCTTGTCGACGAAAGGCACCGGCGTATTGTTCATATACCAGACCACGCCGGCGGCGATCACCACGCCCAGCACCAGACCAACAAACATGCCGACCAGCGTGCCGCCGCGCGAATATTGCATTGCTTTCATGAAAACTCCTCGTTACATACGATCCGGGCAGGAAACGCCCAATAAATTCATCCCGTTTTGAATCACCTGCCGCACCGCGCCCGCGAGGGCCAATCGCGCCAGTTTCTGCGCTTCGTCATCAACCAGCATACGTTCGGCGTTGTACCAGGCGTGAAATTCAGCGGCAAGGTCTTTCAGGTAAAACGCGACCTGATGTGGCGACAGCTCCGCCGCCGCCGCTTCAATCACTTCCGGGAATTTCGCCAGCTTCGCCGCCAACGCCAACTCGCGTTCGCCGGTCAGCGCATCCGTTTCCACCTCTGTCAGAAGGGTTGCGTCGCCGCCCCATTGCCTCAATACCGAGGCAACGCGGGCATGCGCGTACTGGATGTAATACACCGGATTTTCATTGCTCTGACGCTTGGCCAGGTCGAGGTCGAAATCCAGATGCTGGTCGGCCTTGCGCAACACATAGAAAAAGCGGCAGGCGTCGTTGCCAACATCGCCCCGCAACTGGCGCAGGGTGACAAATTCGCCGGAACGGGTGGACATCGAAACTTTCTGCCCGTCACGATACAACACCGCGAATTGCACCAGAGACACCAGCAGGCGTTCCGCATCCAGCCCCAGCGCCGTCAGCGCCCCTTTGACACGCGGAATATAGCCGTGGTGATCCGCGCCCCAGATGTTGATGAGCCTGTCGAAGCCACGCTCATACTTGTTCAGGTGATAGGCGATGTCGGAAGCAAAATAAGTGTAGATGCCATTTTCGCGCTGCACCACGCGATCTTTTTCGTCGCCGAAAGCCGTGGATTTGAACCATTTGGCGCCATCCTGCACATACAGATGACCGGCCTTTTCCAGAAGCTCCACGCAGCGGGCCACGAGGCCGATGTCGAACAGCGCCTTTTCCGAAAACCAGACATCGAACTGCACGCCGAATTCTTCCAGATCGCCCCGCCCGTCCGCGAGTTGTTCGGACAGCACATGCTGATGCACGGACTTCCAGTCTTCACCCAGCAGACGCTTGCCGCTGGCAATCAGGGCGTCCAGATGCTTTTCGCGCTGCTCCCTGGCCTCGTCATCCGTACAGGCGGGATCGGGCAAACCCGGCGTGCCTTCCAGCACGGCGTCAGCCTCGCGCAGGTAACGGTCGCCACGCACGGCGCGCAACTGCTCGGCCATTACGCGCACATAATCGCCCTGATAGCCGTTGGGCGGAAAAGCCACGCCCGTCACGCCGGAAAATTCCAGATAGCGTAGCCAGGTCGACACCGCGAGAATATCCATCTGCCGTCCGGCGTCGTTGACATAATATTCGCGCGTCACGTCCCAGCCGGCAAAGGCGAGCAGGCTGCCAAGCGAAGCGCCATACGCCGCGCCGCGCCCGTGCCCGACATGCAGAGGGCCGGTGGGGTTGGCGGAAACGAATTCCAGCAACACTTTTTGTCCGCCGCCGATGGCTGAACGTCCGTAATCCGCGCCCTCCTCCCACACGCGCCGGATAACCTCCGTCTTGGCGGCGGCGTCGAGCGTAAAGTTGATGAACCCGGCCCCGGCGATTTCCGCCTTCGCCACCAGCGGGGAAACCGGCAGTTCCGCCAGCAGACGGGCAGCAATTTCGCGCGGATTTTTTTTCAGGCGGCGGGCAAGCTGCATCGCCAGATTGCTGGCAAAGTCGCCATGCCCCGCGTCACGCGGACGCTCCAGCAAAATGGGCGTATCAATGGCTTCCGGCGCGACGCTGGCAAGGGCGCGGGCAAGCAGAGCGGTTAATTCGGTGCGGGGATCGTGGGCCATGAATCTCTGGCAGAAAATGAAAAAAAGGAGAAGATTATACCCGCGATAAGACAGGGATTAGAGATCATGAAGCCATCGCGGGATATTTTTAGACTTCAACGCAAATTTTCGCCCAACCGTTCCAGGTCTGCATCACGCAGATACGTCAGCAAGGCTTTGCCATCGGGCGTAACGCGAAATTCGCCAAAGCGGGCAGCGGCGAAGTCATCGCCCTGGCCCTCCTGAAAGAAAAACGCATTGGGGCCAAGCGTGGGTTCTCCCTGACGCCTGCGGATACGCAGGGCAAACGAGCCTTCCGGCGGCGGGAGATCGTTGCCGGTTTGCCGTAAGCTCGCCCGCCCCGCCGGATCGAGGGCAATATAGGCGTATCGGGCATCCCCATCGTATCGGGCATCCTGCAACGTGCGGTCAATGGCGAAACGCAGGGCCATGTAGTCGCCCTGCATCAGGGAGCGCGGATCGACGGGGGCCAGTGCGAGCAGGACGATTTTGCCTTGCGACAGGGTGCGCTCGTAAGTCCATACCGTCCACAAGGCGGGCGCAAGGGCGAAAATGGCGGCAAACGCCAGAAGGATGAGCAGGTCAGCGCGTTTCATGCGGGTTTCCTTTGCCAATGGCGCAGGATGACGCATAGCGCCAGCAACACGCCGCCGCTTAACGCCAACACGCCGGATTTCACCAGAAGCGTCAATTCCAGGTTGTAATAAAACTGCCCCAGAAACCAGACCGCAACGACGAGCGACAGGATAAACCACCCCCGATGGCAGGCGTAAAAGGCGGCAAGCGACAGGCTGGCGCAAACCGGCAACCAGGGAGCGTTGAAGGCGGCGCAGGCAATAACGAGCGCCGCGACGCCGAGTACAGCGCGCTCCGCCAGCGGCAGTTTGCGGCTCAACCAGAAACAGGTGGAGAGAAACAGGAACGCCGCGCCCCAGGAATAGATCGGCAGGCTTACCGTGTGTTCAAGGCGTTCCTGCGCGTAATCCGAAAAACTCTGGAGCACGCAGAAATAGCCCATGACGCCGAAATTCATCAGCATTCCGGCATGCGCCAGCGCCTTGCAACGCATCGCCTGTTTATGGGTAACCCATACCTCGCGGCTCAACCACAACGCGACGGACATTGCCGCAAACAACAGCGCGAGCATTTCAAGGCGGGGAATCCCCCTGATCAGTAACATATCGAGATCATCATTGGACAACGAGAAAACCCACATCGTCAGGTAAACCAGCGCCACCAGCGAACAAAGGCTGCGGTGCGGCAGCGTGCTGCGCGGCAGGGTCATCGCCACCGCAATCAACGCGCCGATCGGATAAAACAGGCCGTTGCCCTCGCCCAAAGCAATGGTCAGCATCGCCTGCCCCGCCAGGGAAAACGCCAACGCCAGTTGGACGAAAAAGGCGTCGTCCTTGCGGTAAAACAAAAACAGGGTGACGCCGAGCAGGAGCACACCGCAAATGCCCAATGACATTTGGCTGAAATCTCTGGCAAACAGAGCAGTGAAGGCAAGAATCAGCATGCTGGCGGCAATCCACGCCGCAATGCCTTGCAACGCCGCCAACCAGCCAGGCGTGTGTAACGAGTGCGTTTCAAGGTCTTGCAGCGTCTCTGCCGACAGAATGCCGTGTTCCAACAGACGCGGCAGCGCGGATGTTTTTTGATTCATGTCGCCTCTCCTTGCGCCCCTCCGGGCGTGGATGCGCTGCGATGCAGGCGTTTCAGCCACACCGCCAATGCCCCTGTCGTGATCATGAAGTACAGGGCGACCAGGTTGAGGACGGCAAAGTCATTGCTTAGGCTAAACAGCCAATGCGTCAGCCCCGTGGTCGTCACGATGATGAGCGTAAATCCGGTAATCGCCAGTATGACGAGGTCGTGGCGCATCCGGCTGTAAAACCAGAACATCGCGACCGTAACCATAAAAAAGCCGACCGTCAGATGGCCCATGAGTTCATCCGCCAGAATCCATCCCATCACCGCAAAGGTCAAAGGCAAAAGCATGGCAAGGGCACTCAAGCGGTGCAGATGCCGTCTGGCGCGCGCCAGCAAACGGACGCTCCATCGTTCCAGCGCGAGCAGCAGCAGCAGATTGAAACTGGCGAGCATGAAGAGCGCCTGTTCGTTCCGGGTAGAACGTTCACTGCCAGAATACTCAAAATAGCCAAAATGCTGATGCAACGTCAGGAGCAAAGCCGTATTGACCACCACGAGCCACATGAACCAGTTTGCCGACGAACGCGCCAGCAGCGCAAAGGGCGTCATCAGCAACGCCCAGGCCGCGAAAAGCTCCCAGATATCCGCGCCGGTCTGGTAAATCTGCCCGATCAGGGCCAGCAACGCCCCGGTGCACAACGACGCGCCGAACAACGCCGCCCGCCAACCGGTCGAGAAAGGACGACTGAACGCCGCCGCCGCCACGCCCGCCAGAATCCCCACGCCCGCCAGCCCGATTTTGGCGAAGCGATGCAACGCCGCCCAGTTGTACGCAAAAAAGAAAATAATGGCGGAAGCCAACAACAGCGTGCCCGCATAAGCGCATACCCGCATCCCCACTGCGAGCCACGCTTCACGATCAGGCCGCAAGGCATCCAGCCGCGCCGCCGCCTGCACCTGCCCGGAATGCAGCCAACCATGTTCAGCCAGTTCAAAAATCTGACCAATCTGGGAAAAACGCCAGGCCATGACCGGCCTCCTTGATGAAAAAACAATGCTGACAGTCTAGCAGTAAAGGCTTGAGATAACAGAAGGACGATGGCGAACTCACTTCAATGGGGTTGCCGTCGCGCTGCAAACCTTGTGCGCGCTGGCAGAGGCCGGATTGATACCGGGACTCTGCTGGCTGGTCATCGCAAGTTCCACTGGAGAAAGCGGAAATTCTGGATGAAAACGGAAAAATGACACCCTCCGCAGAAAGTCTTGTCGACTTTTTCCGTAAGAAAGGCAGCATTTACGGAGAAGCCGCGCTGCGTGAATTGGCGGCGCAAACCGGCAGGGATGGCAGGCGATTGGATCCCTTGACGCCCCCCTGAAGTCTTGCTGACTTTCCAAAAAAACGGGGCGCGCCCGAAGGCGCGCCCCGTTTGCGTTGCCGAAACGCTGCGCTTACAGGTTGTACGCCTTTTCGCTGTGTTCGGACTGGTCGAGACCGATCGATTCGGTTTCCGCGTCGACGCGTAGCCCGATGGTCTTATCGATCAGTTGCAGGATGATCCAGCTGATCACGAAACAATAGACGATGGTAAAGCCCACGCCCTTGAACTGGGCGATGAGTTGCGTGGCAATCTCTACATCTTCTGTGCCGCCCAGCGCGGGCACGCAGAAGACGCCGGTCAGGATGGCGCCGACCATGCCGCCCACGCCATGCAATCCAAAGACATCCAGCGTGTCGTCGTAACCGAATTTACGCTTCACGACCGAGACGAAGAAGAAACAGACCGCGCCCGAAACCAGGCCGATGATGATTGCGCCGATGGGGCCAACGAAGGCGCAGCCGGGCGTAATGCCGACCAGCCCCGCGAGCGCGCCGGAGGCCAGACCCAGGGCGCTGGGGCGACCGTTTTTGATCCATTCCACAATCATCCAGCCAAGTATGCCGGTGCAGGCCCCGATCTGGGTATTCAGCATCGCCATGCCCGTCGTGCCATTGACCGCGACCGCCGAACCGACGTTAAAGCCGAACCAGCCCAGCCAGACGAAACCCGCGCCGACCAGACAGATGGTCAGGTTATGCGGCGGCATCGGCTGTTGCAGGTAGCCCTTGCGCTTGCCGATGACGAGACAGGCGGCAAGCGCGGCAATGCCGGAATTGATGTGCACCGCCGTGCCGCCCGCAAAGTCGAGCACACCCCAGTTGGCCATCAGCGAGCCGTCGCCGCCCCAGACCATGTGTGAAACCGGGGCATAGACAAAGGTGAACCAGAGCGCCAGATACAGCAGAGCGCTGACGAATTTCATCCGTTCGGCAAACCCGCCCGCGACAATTGCGGGCGTGATGATGGCGAACGACAGCAGGAAGGTAATCAACACTGATTCCGGCATCCCCCCAATAATGCTGTCCGGGGTCAGATGATGGAGAAACAATGCGCCCGTGCCGCCAATGAAACTGTGCAGGTTGAAAACGCCTTTCTCCATACCGGTGGTATCCGTCGCAATGCTGTAGCCGAACACCACCCAGAGCACGGTGATGACGCCCGCCGTGGCGAAAAACTGCGAAAACACGGAAAGCACGTTTTTGGCGTTGACCATCCCCGCGTAAAACATGGCAAGTCCGGGGATGCACATCATGATGACCAGCGCGGCGGCGGTCATCATCCAGGCCGTCGTGCCCGTATCCAGCACTTCGGCGGCGGCCCCGGCGGGAGGGGCGACCGTGGCAGGCGCGGCGCTATCGGCGGCAACGACAACCGCAGCGCCGGTCGCCTCGCCTGTACTGACTTCATCGGCCAGCGCGACACCGCCAACACATATGCCCCAACACAGGGCGATTACGGTGAACAGTTTTTTCATGACTGATCTTCCTTCTTAAAGGGCGGTTTCGCCGGTTTCGCCAGTGCGAATGCGCACGGCGTCGTTCAGACTGGAAATAAAAATTTTGCCGTCGCCAATCTTGCCGGTAGAGGCGGCCTTGCAAATCGCCTCGACAACGGCATCGACCACTCCATCGGCAATGGCGGCCTCGATCTTGAGCTTGGGCAGAAAATCCACCGCGTATTCCGCGCCCCGGTAAAGTTCCGTGTGCCCCTTTTGGCGACCAAAACCTTTGACTTCCGTGACGGTAATGCCCTGAACGCTCAGTTCGGAGAGGGCAAGACGCACCTCATCCAGCTTGAAAGGCTTGATAATGGCTGTGACCCACTTCATGGACGCGACCTCCTGATTTGGCAATCATGAATTACAAGAAAGAAACTTTTTTGCTTACAGCGAAACCAAGCAATACTCGTTCCAGATTGCTTTAATTATTGAATATCAAGGAGATGGTGATTACCGTCCGGGAATTCCCGGATCAAGACGCACCACTTGAGGGCGTGATGCACGACAGAGGGGAACAGGGATGCCGGCGTTCAGCCGGTCACCCCTGCAAAATCATGACGACAGGCGGCGGAAAATCAGTGAAGTATTGATGCCGCCGAAGGCGAAATTATTGCTCATGACATATTCGCATTCGAGGTTAAGGCCATCGCCCGTGATGTAGGCCAGTTCTCCGCAGCGCGGGTCGATGTTGTCGAGGTTCAGGGTGGGCGCGAACCAGTTGGCGCGCATCATGCCGATCGAGAACCAGGCTTCCAGCGCGCCTGCCGCGCCGAGGGTGTGTCCCATGTAGCTTTTCAGCGAGCTGATGGGCATGTCGGGGCCGAATACTTCGCTGGTCGCCCTGCTTTCGGCGATGTCGCCCAGTTCAGTAGCGGTGCCGTGACCATTGACGTAGGCAATGGCTGCGGGCGGAAGATTCGCGTCGGCCAGCGCCAGACGCATGGCGATTGCCATCGTGTCGGCGCAGGGTTGCGTGACGTGCGTGCCGTCGCAATTGGTGCCAAAGCCGACGACTTCGGCATATATTTTCGCCCCGCGCGCGCGGGCGTGTTCGTATGCTTCGAGAATCAAGGCGCCCGCGCCTTCGCCGGTCACGAGGCCGTCACGGTCGCGGTCGTATGGGCGCGGCGTCAGGTGTGGCGTATCGTTTTTCGTGCTGGTGGCAAAGAGCGTATCGAACACCGCCGCACCCGCTTCCGACAGTTCATCCGCGCCACCCGCGACCATCACATCGGCATGGCCGTGCAGGATGGTTTCATAGGCGTACCCAATTCCCAGACTTCCCGAAGCGCAGGCGCAGGAGGTGGTGTGCACCCTGCCGGTCAGACCGAAAAATATGGCGATGTTGGCCGGGGTCGTGTGCGACATCATGCGGATATAGCTGCTGGCGTTGAGTCCTTCCACCACATGCGAGTCGATCAGGCGGGCGAAATCGGCGGTCGCTTGCAGGGAACCCGCCGAAGAGCCGTAGGCCACACCTGCCCGCCCGGAGGTCAGCAGCGTTTTGTTGTCCAGCAGACCGGCGTCGGCAAGGGCCAGTTCCGTGGCGCGACAGGCCAGAAGCGCCACCCGGCCCATGCTGCGCATCGTCTTGCGGTTATAGCGTTCGGGCGGCAGGGAAAATTCCACCGCAGGCGCGCCCAGACATGAATTCAGCCCCTTGATGTCCCGCCAGCTTTCCATGACGCGCACCGCGTTTTTGCCCGCACGCAGGCTGATCTCGATTTCGTCCCAACTCGAACCCAGAGGGCTGATGCCGCCCATGCCGGTAACAACGATTCTTCGTGGGGAGGTGGATGTTTTCGCCATATTCATCACCTGCTTCCCGGAGAAATTTCTTCACCGGCGCGGCGCACCGGATTGGGATTGAAGCTCCCAGGGATTTCCCCTCTCCCACAAGGGGAGAGGAAGGTAGGGCGCGCGCTCCGGGCGCGCCGTCCAACACTGCGGCGCGTTCTTCGATGTTGCCCTACCTTAAAAGCCGCCCGCTCCGAGGAAGGCGCCCCGAAAGGGCGGAAGGAGCGCCCCATAATGACTGTCCCCAGTCCTCTGTCTTCTGTCCCCTGAATCACAGCATGCCTCCATTGACGGCAATGACCTGGCGCGTGATGTAGGCGGCTGCGTCGGAGAGCAGAAAACTTACGGCAGCGGCGACTTCTTCCGGTTTGCCAGCGCGTTGGGCGGGAATCATGGGCAGTATCCGCGCCATGAGTTCCGCGTCGACCATCGCGGTTTCGATCAGGCCGGGGGCGACGCAATTGACCGTGATGCGCCGTTTGGCGAGTTCCAGCGCCAATGCTTTGGTCGCGCCGATGATGCCCGCTTTGGCGGCGCTGTAATTGACCTGCCCGCGATTGCCCGCCTGCCCGGAAAGCGAGGAGAGCGTCACGATGCGCCCCGGTCGCCGCGCCTGCACCATCGGCATGACGAGCGGGCGCAAGACGTTGTAGAAACCGTCCAGATTGACGGTAAGCACGCTGTCCCATTCTTCATCCGTCATGGCGGGAAAAGCGTTGTCGGCGGTGATTCCGGCGTTGCACACCACGCCGTAGTAGACGCCATGCGCCTCAATGTCGGCCAGCAGCGCCTCGCGCGTCGCGTCGCGGTGGGCGACATCAAATTGCAGGACGCGGGGACGCCCGCCGGTTCCGGTCAATGCGTCGGCCAATGTTTCGGCGCGTTCGCGCTGGCTGCGGCAATGCAGCACCGGCAGAAAACCATCGGCAGCCACGCGCCG
>JAISRR010000165.1 GCA_031273565.1 Zoogloeaceae bacterium
ATCGTTTTGGGTCTGCTGTCGTTTTGGCTGGCGGGCGGCGTCACGGGCGCTGACATCGGACAAACCGACCCGCCCTCGACCAGCGCGGAAATCGTCCCGGTGGAGGACGATCCCTCTGAGGATCGGGCGCAGGCCGCCGAAGCGCTTTTCTACAAAGGCCGGGAATTGGGCAGCAACCTCTGTCAGTTCGAGGCGGCAAGCGCAGTCCTGGAGGAAGTTGCCCGACGTTTCGGAAAAGACGACAACCTGAGGGCGCGGAGGTGGGCCGCCGAGGCGCTTTTAAAAAAAGGGGAAATCCTGCATGACTGCGGTCAGTTTGAAGCGGCCATCGCCGCCCTGGAGGAAGTTGCCCGGCGTTTCGGAAAAGACGACAGCCCGGAGATTCGGGTAGAAGCCGCCGTGGCGCTCATCGGCAAAGGGGGGCTATTGAGCGAGCGCGGTCAGTTCAATGAAGCCATCGCCGCCTGGGAGGAGCTTGATCGGCGCTTCGGAAAAGATGACAGCCCGGAAATTCGGGAGTTGGCCGCCATGGCATTGCGTGCCGCTGACGAATTGCGAAAGCAAGCGTCCCCGCCGACGGTAGAGCAACCCTGAAGCCGCCATCCGCACAGGGATCATCTGGACACGGCGTCACCCATGGCAGGGGCACGGCATGTCGCGCCCCCAGATTGCGGACAAACCAGGATTTTCGGGCTGGACGCGCCTGCGCAATGACGTGGAAGGTAGGGCGCGCCGCATGGTTAACGATGACGCTTTCGGAGAAAGCGCCCTACCTTTGCGCCGCAGGTCAACAACGGCGGTGTCTACGATCCCGCCCTGCCAAATGGGCGGGAACAGGGCGGTTTGTCTGCTGTCCGCCAGCGCTTCGCCCTGAAGTCTTTTAAAAATTCGCCATCATTCGCGGTTTACAAATCCTCTGTCTCGTCGCCTTCTGTCTGCACGCAGTACGGCGTGACCTCCTCAGGCCACAGCGTCTTTCCCTTGCCATCCTTCAGCACCTCCGCGCCGCAATCGGTGGTTTCGATGCCAAACAGCCGTTCGCCTGTCAGGGTGTAGACGGCGCTCAAGGTCCGGCTTTCCTCGCCGTCCTCGTCTCTGGCGTGTGCGTACAGGTAGATAAGACTTTGCTCCGGGGCGACCTTGACGCTTTGCCAGCGCGCCGCGCCACTGTCGGCATCCGCAGAACCGAAGCGCAGCAGTTCCCTGCCTTGCAAATCGAACACGGCGTTCAGGCCACCCTTGAACCCGCCGTTGCTGCTGGCGTGTATGACCTTGCCGGAGTCGTCCAGACTCAATATGTTGAATTCGCGCGCTTCGATCAGCACCCTGCCCGACCAGTCCATCAGACCCACCGCCGGTTCCTGGGTGATGCTGCCCATGGCGTGGATGTTGGTATACGTCACTTTGGCTGGCGTAAAGCGCAGCAGGTTTTCGTTCAGCACGGCAAGATTGGTGAACTCCGGCGCAATGACTTCCTCGCCGCGATCCAGGTCAAAAATGCCAGTCGCCGCGAAAAACAGGGATTTTTCCAGCGCCACGCAAGCCAGGTTTGACGGCATTTCAACGCATATCGAATTAAACGCATAGTCATATTTTGGCGGCATGACCCATGCGCCCGCACGGTCGATCAGCCCGTATTTTCCCTTGAGATCTGTTCCTGTTTCCGAAGCCAGCGCGCCCTTTTTGCCAAAGTGAAGGCAACTGGCAAACCGGGGCTTGATGACGACCTTGCCCTTGAAATCCAGATAACCGCATGGCCCGTCTTCTTTCTCCTTGAACGCGATCAGTCCTTCCGCTGGCGTGTCCAGCCGGGGGTATTTGAGCGGAATGACCAGCTTTCCGCTGGCATCGGCCAGCCCGTACAGAGGCGTTGTCATCTCGCCTGCCTTACGGTTGCTGACGGGGATGTGACCGTCGTTGAATGCGCCGGAGAATTCCCGGTACGTGACTTTCTTTTCCGTTCTGGCGTTGATGTCGATGACCCATGAAGTCTTGTCCTGTTCAGCCAGTATCAAGCCGCCCTGCATTTTTCCACTCCACGCGTCAATCTCGTTATAACGCGCTTTTGTGATGACTTCGCCATTCCGGTTGATGATGCCGCTTTTGCCCTTGAGTTCATAGACGATGTACTCGCCATAACGACTGGTATAAAACTCATCATAAAGCGCCGCCTGCACCACTTCGCCGCGCGCGTTGGCAATGCCCAGTTTGTTGTCCTCTCCCCTGAACCAGAGCAATCCCGGCAACAGGGGGCCAGCGGCATGACCGGGAAAATCGGCCACGATGATTTCCCTGCCGTCCCGGCTGACCACGGACAGCGTGTCATCGACGCTCACCCAGAGGGTATTCTGGTAATCGCCGGCAATGATGCCGTTGTAATCGTTTTCAAAGGGAATGAGAAAGTTGGCGTTTTCATCCAGCACGGCAACCTCACCATTGACCCATACCGGCAAGGCCAGTGGCGGACGCGGCGTTTGCGCCAGACAGGCGGCGGATGTCGCCAGCGCCAGCAGCGCGAGAAAAAAGCGTTTTTTGCAGAAGGTTTGCATTATGTTCGGAGCCTCGAATCAGAAAAGGATGAGCAGGCTTGCCCGATTTACAGGCCAGCCACCACAAGTGCGGCATTGTATGACAACAATGTCTGAAAGGATAAGCCTTCTCCGATTTATACTGTCCTCCTGCCTGATTTCCAACCTCTGCCTCTGATATGAACCTCCTCAAAATTCGTGGCGCGCGCACACATAATCTAAAGAACATCAGCCTCGATTTGCCGCGTGACCGTTTGATTGTCATCACCGGGCTGTCCGGGTCGGGAAAATCTTCGCTGGCGTTTGACACGCTCTATGCCGAAGGGCAGCGGCGTTATGTGGAGTCGCTTTCGGCTTACGCCCGCCAGTTTTTGCAGTTGATGGAAAAGCCGGATGTCGATTTGATTGAAGGCCTGTCGCCCGCCATTTCCATCGAGCAGAAAGCCACCAGTCACAATCCCCGTTCCACGGTGGGTACGGTGACGGAGATTCACGATTATCTACGCCTGCTGTTTGCCCGCACGGGTACGCCCTATTGCCCGGAACACGGTCTGCCACTGGCGGCGCAGACGGTTTCGCAAATGGTCGATCACGCCCTCGCCCTGCCGGAAGAAACCCGGCTGATGGTGCTCGCGCCCGTAGTGGCGAACCGCAAGGGCGAGCAGATGGATTTATTCGCCGAACTGCGCGCCCAGGGTTTTGTGCGCCTGCGCATCGACGGGCAGATTTACGAAATGGACGCATTGCCCAAACTCGCCAAGACGCACAAACACACGGTAGACGTGGTGGTCGACCGCCTGAAGGTGCGCCCGGACATGCGGCAGCGGCTGGCGGAATCCTTCGAGACGGCGTTGCGTCACGCCGAGGGCCGCGCCATCGCGCTGGAGATGGATTCCGGCGTCGAACACCTGTTTTCCGCCCGCTTCGCCTGCCCGGTCTGTTCCTATTCCCTGTCGGAACTGGAGCCGCGTCTGTTTTCCTTTAACAATCCGGTGGGCGCGTGTCCGCACTGCGACGGGCTGGGCGCGATTCAGGTGTTTGACGCCAGAAAGATCGTGGAGCAGCCGCACCTGTCGCTGGCGGCAGGCGCGATCAAGGGTTGGGACAAGCGCAACCCGTTTCTTTTCTCGCTCATCATCGCGCTGGCGGAACATTATGAATTCGATCCTGAAACACCGTTCGAAGCCTTGTCGCCGGATGTGCAGAAGGTCATCCTCTACGGTTCCGGGCGCGAAGCCATCCGCTTTGCCTATCACGCGCATGGTCGCAGCGTCGTCAAGGAACATCCGTTCGAGGGGGTTGTGCGGAATTTCGAACGGCGTTACCGGGAAACCGATTCCCTCGCCGCGCGCGAGGAACTTTCGCGTTTCATCAGCAACCAGACCTGCCCGCATTGCGAAGGCAGCCGTCTGAAAAAAGAAGCCCGGAATGTGCGCGTGGGCAGCGGGCAACAGGCAAAAACCCTGCACGAAATCAATCGCCTGCCCTTGAGGGCGACGGTGGATTTTTTCGAGCGTCTGGAATTAAGCGGCAACAAGGCGCAGGTGGCGGAAAAAATCTTGAAGGAAATCATCGCCCGCCTGCAATTTCTCATCAATGTGGGGCTGGATTACCTGACCCTGGAACGCTCGGCGGAAACCCTCTCCGGCGGCGAATCCCAGCGCATCCGGCTGGCGAGCCAGATCGGTTCCGGGTTGACCGGCGTCATGTACGTGCTGGACGAACCTTCCATCGGCCTGCACCAGCGCGATAACGACCGCCTGCTCAACACCCTGAAACGGCTGCGCGACATGGGCAATACGGTGATCGTCGTCGAGCACGACGAAGACGCCATCCGCAGCGCCGATTATGTGGTCGACATCGGCGTGGGCGCGGGCGTGCACGGCGGCAACGTCATCGCCAGCGGCACGCCCGCCGAAATCGCCGCGCACCCTGATTCGCTCACCGGCGCTTATCTCTCCGGGCGGCGTCAAATCGCCGTGCCGCCCAAACGCCGCCCGCCCGATCCGACACAGCAACTACGCCTCATCGGGGCGTCCGGCAACAACCTGAAGAACGTTACCCTGGAATTACCGGTCGGGCGGCTGACCTGCGTCACCGGCGTTTCCGGCTCCGGCAAATCGACGCTCATCAACGACACCCTGTACGCCGCCGCCGCGCGCGCGATTCACCGCAGCAATGCTGAACCGGCGGCGTTTGATCGCATCGTCGGCCTGGAACAATTCGACAAGGTGATCGATGTCGATCAGGCCCCCATTGGTCGCACGCCGCGTTCCAATCCCGCCACCTACACCGGCCTCATGACGCCCATCAGAGAACTTTTCGCGCAGATGCCGGAAGCCAGAGCCAGAGGTTACGCGCCGGGGCGTTTTTCCTTCAACGTCAAGGGCGGGCGCTGCGAAGCCTGTCAGGGCGATGGCGTGATTAAAGTGGAAATGCATTTTCTGCCCGACATCTACGTGCCCTGCGATGTCTGCCACGGAAAGCGCTACAACCGCGAAACGCTGGAAATCCAGTACAAGGGCAAAAACATCCACGAGATTCTGGAAATGACCGTGGAGACGGCGCACGAATTCTTCGCCCCCGTGCCCAACGTCGCCCGCAAGTTAAAGACGCTGGTGGATGTGGGACTTTCTTACATCACGCTCGGACAAAGCGCCACCACACTCTCCGGCGGCGAAGCGCAGCGCGTCAAACTGGCGCTGGAACTTTCCAAGCGCGACACCGGGCGCACCCTGTATATTCTTGACGAACCCACCACCGGGCTACATTTCGCCGACATTGAAATGCTGCTCTCCGTGCTGCACCGGCTGGTCGAACATGGCAATACCGTCGTGGTCATCGAGCACAATCTCGATGTGATCAAAACCGCCGACTGGCTGATTGATCTGGGGCCGGAAGGCGGCGATGGCGGCGGACGCATTCTCGCCGCCGGCACGCCGGAAACCATCGCCAAAACCAGGGGAAGCTACACCGGAAAATTTCTGAAACCGCTACTGGAACGCCCATAATGCCCGAACCTTCTGACGCCTCACACCTGAAAAGCAAATCCGGTACTGGTCGCCTCATCAACGCCCTGAAATATTCCGCCAGGGGGTTCGGGGCGGCCTGGAAACATGAAGCCGCCTTCCGGCAGGAACTCGCCCTCATCGTCGTCACCCTGCCGCTGGGGCTTTATCTGGGCAAAACCGGCATCGAGCGCGCGCTGCTGGTCGGCAGCCTGCTCATCATCCTGCTGACCGAACTGCTGAATTCCGCCCTGGAAGCCATCGTCGACAAGACCTCGCCCGAATTCCACACCCTCGCCGGTCGCGCCAAGGATCTGGGCAGCGCCGCCGTGTTCATCAGTCTGGTGTTGGCAGCGACGATATGGGGGTTTGTGCTGTTGGGGTGAAGAGCATCCGCATGCGCAGGAACGACAGCCTGATCTGTTTGTTAAACAGGTTTATAAACAGGCGGAACTTGACAATTGCAAGAAGCAGGGCGATCGTGGTTTTTTCCGCCGAAACTTCCGGGTAAAACACAAAGGCGCTGCCGTAATTCAAATCAAAAACCTGCGGCCTCGCCGGGTTTTTGTGAAAAAGAAAGCCGATATTGGCGGTGTTCTCGCCGGTATGGGTGATGGTCAGCAGCATGGTATCGCCTTCAGGGGCAGACAGTATCGCGTGTTCCCATTGCTGAACAATCAGGACACTCGCCCTTGATCTGCGCCACAAGCCTTTTGTCATTATGACAACCGGGCAATTCAAAAACTCGCGACAAACGGGCTGACAGTTGCCTCGCAGGTCTTTAATATGCAGCTTTCCCGTCGCAGGGTCAGAGGACGGATGACCGGGGACAGTAAAGCCTCTGGCGTTACGCGCCGCGTTGTGACGATTTTCGGTCATCTGCCTCCTCCTTTACGGAATTTCATTTTTCAGGAAAATAAAAATCATGATGTTTAATCTCTCCAGAACACTCCGCCATTCCGCCTTTCTGCTCCTCTTTTCCGCCGTCTGCGTCCATGCCGCTGACACGTTTGAGACCACGTTGAAAAACGGCCTCAAGGTCGTTGTCAAGGAAGACCACCGCGCGCCGGTCGCCGTGCAGATGGTCTGGTATCGGGTCGGCAGCGTGGATGAAGTCGATGGCGCTTCCGGCGTGGCGCATTTGCTCGAACACATGATGTTCAAGGGCACGCCCAGGGTCGGCGCGGGTGAGTTCAGCAAACGGGTCGCCGCCGCAGGCGGGCGTGATAACGCCTTCACCAATAGCGATTACACCGCCTATTACCAACAGATTCCAAAAGAAAAACTCGCCGACATGATGGCGCTGGAAGCGGACCGGATGCGTCACCTGACGGTCGCGCCGGAAGAATTCGAGCAGGAAATCAAGGTGGTGATGGAAGAGCGCCGGATGCGCACTGACGATAACCCGCACGCGCTGCTTTTCGAGCAGACGCACGCCGTTGCCTTTCAAGCGCACCCCTACCGGCGTCCGGTGATTGGCTGGATGAATGACCTGGAAAACATGACCGCCGCCGATGCCAAAGCGTGGTACGAAGTCTGGTACGCGCCCAACAACGCCACCCTCGTGGTGGCGGGCGATGTGGCGCATGAAGAGGTGTTTAAACTGGCGGCGCGCTACTACGGCCCGCTGAAACCGCAGAAACTGCCCGTCACGAAACCGCAGCGTGAACCGGAGCAAAAGGGCGAACGGCGGCTCACGGTCAAGGGGCCGGCGGAATTGCCCTACCTGATGATGGCCTGGAAAGCGCCCGGCGTGACCAGAATTGACGGCCCGGTCGAACCCTTTGCGCTTGACATGCTCGCCGCCGTGCTGGACGGTCACGAGGGCGCGCGCCTCACCCGGCGGCTGGTGCGTGAACAGCAACTGGCGACCAATGTTGGCGTGTCTTACGACGCCCTGAACCGTGGCCCGGCGCTGTTTTACCTCTACGGCACGCCCGCCAGCGGACAAACGCCGGAAGCGCTGGAAGCCGCCCTCAAGGCCGAAATCGCCGACATTGCCCAAAACGGCGTAGAAGAAGCGGAACTGGCGCGCGCCAAGGCGCAATTGCTGGCTTCGGAAACCTACAAACTGGATTCCGTATTCGGGCAGGCAATGGAAATCGGCATGCTGGAAGTTCTGGGGTTCACCTATAAGGACATCGCTGCCCTGAATGCGCGGCTTGAGGCCGTGACCGCCGCAGAAGTCCAGGCGGCGGCGCAAACCTGGTTCGACGACGACCACCTGACCGTAGGCGTATTGCAGCCGATGCCGCTGGATAACGACTGAACTGACAACATCAACCTTGAGAGCACCCCATCATGTTGAAAAAAATTTTTACGGGATTCGCCGCCGCGACCCTCTTTTGCATTCTTTCCGTCGCCCATGCCGACATCGCCATTGAACACTGGCAAACCAAAACCGGCGCGCGGGTGTATTTCGTGCCGGTGCGCGCCCTGCCCATTCTGGATGTGCATCTGGGCTTTGCTGCGGGCAGCGCGTTCAACCCCGCCGGTAAAGCCGGACTTTCCGCTTTGACACACCGGCTCATCGATCTGGGCGCGGGCGATCTGGATGAAGTCGACATCAGCAATCGTCTTGCCGATGTGGGTGCGGTGCTGGGCGGCGGCGCATCTTCAGACAGCGCCAGCCTCAGCCTGCGTACCCTCACCACACCGGAAAAGCAGGCGGCGGCGCTGGAGGTTTTCGTTAAAGTTCTGGGGCAACCGCGTTTCGCCGCCGACGTATTCGCCCGCGAGCAGGCGAGAAGCATCGCCAATCTGAAGGAGGCGCTCACCCGTCCCGATACCATCGCCGGTCGCGCCTTCTGGCCTGCGCTCTATCCCGATCACCCCTACGGCGTCGTCACCACGCCGGAATCCCTCGCCGCCCTGACGGTCGAGGATGCCAGACAATTCTGGCGCGCGCATTACACCGCCATCAACGCCACCATCAGCATCGTCGGCGATCTGGATCGGAATGCCGCCGAAGCCCTTGCCGAACGCCTCGCCGCCGCCCTGCCGGAAGGGAACGCCTTGCCCACCCTGCCTGCCGCGCCCGTCGTCAGTGAGGGTAAAGTCGTGCGTGTGCCGCACCCGGCGAGTCAGGCGCATATTCATCTGGGGCTGCCCACCATCGCCAGAGGCGACCCGGATTTCTTCCCCCTGCTGGTGGGGAATTACACACTGGGCGGCGGCGGTTTCGTTTCCCGCCTGATGGAAGAAATCCGCGAAAAACGCGGCTACGCCTACAGCGTCTATAGCGGTTTTTCGCCCATGAAGCAGAGCGGCCCTTTCAGCATCAATCTGCAAACCAAAAAAGAGCAAGCCGACGAAGCGGTAACGCTGGCCAAAAAGATTCTCGCCGATTTTCTCAGGGAAGGGCCGCAGCCGGATGAACTCGCCGCCGCCAAAGCCTACCTGATTGGCAGTTTTCCCCTGAATCTGGACAGCAACGGAAAAATGCTCGCCCAGGTCGCCAATATCGGTTTTTATGGCCTGCCGCTCGATTACCTCACGCAGTATCAGGAACGCATCCGCGCCGTCACCTCCGCCGACATCCAGGCTGCTTTTAATCGGCATGTGCAGATGGACAAGCTGGTGGAAGTGATGGTCGGGGTGGCGTCCGGCACGCCCGCGCAATGAACCGGATTCGCATCATCGGCGGTCAGTGGCGTCGCCAGGTGATCAAATTTCCCGACAGCATGGGCCTGCGGCCCACGCCGGACAGGGTGCGGGAAACATTGTTCAACTGGCTGGGGCAGGATTTGACCGGGCGCGCCTGTCTCGACCTCTTCGCGGGCAGCGGCGCGCTGGGTTTCGAGGCGGCATCGCGCGGCGCGGCGCGGGTCGTCATGGTCGAGCGCGACGCAAAAGTCATGGCCGCCCTGAAAGAAAATGCCCGCCGTCTCAAAATGCCGTCGACAGTGGAATTCGTGACCACAGATGCGCTAAAATACGCAGTTTCCTGCAAAACGCCTTTTGATGTGGTGTTTGCCGATCCGCCCTACCGTCAGGGCTGGCTCGCCCGACTGGAAGCGTCGCTGGATACGCTGTTGTACCCCGATGGCGCGTTTTACGCGGAAACGGAATTTCCTGTCGAAACTCTGGGGAAGTGGCAAACCACGCGCCAGGGGCAAGCCGGACAGGTTTGTTTCCACTTGTTGCATCTGGCGCAGCAGGATCAGGAGCTTGCAGCTTGAATACCAACACGTCGCCGAATGTCCGTCTTGCCATCTATCCCGGCACCTTCGACCCGATCACCAGAGGGCACGAAGACCTGGCGCGGCGGGCGGCGCGGCTCTTTGACAAGGTGCTGCTGGCCGTGGCGGAAAGCCCGGTTAAACAGCCTTTTTTCCCGCTCGCCGAGCGGGTGTCAATGGCACAGGAAATGCTTGCCGACTTGCCCAATATCGAGGTCTGCGGCTTCAATATCCTGCTCATGCATTTTGTGCGCGAGCAGGGCGCGCAAGTCGTGATTCGTGGCCTGCGGGCGGTTTCTGACTTCGAATACGAGTTTCAGATGGCAGGGATGAATCACCAGCTCTACCCCGAAGTCGATACGGTATTTCTGACGCCGGGCGAGCAGTACATGTTCGTTTCCGCCACCATGGTGCGCGAGATCGCGCGTCTGGGCGGCGATGTCAGCAAATTCGTGCAGCCCTCCGTCGCCCGGCGGTTGGCTGAACGGCGTAGCGCCGGATAAAGAACGGGCTATTCATTTTTAAAACGGAGAGGATCAACCAAAATGGCTTTAAAAATTACCGATGAGTGCATCAATTGTGACGTTTGCGAACCCGAATGTCCCAACGAGGCGATCTCGCAAGGCGAGGAAGTTTACGTCATCAACCCCGACAAATGCACCGAATGCGTTGGGCACTATGACGAACCCCAATGCGTGCAGGTCTGCCCGGTCGACTGCATTCCCAAAGACCCCGAGCGCGAAGAAAGCCAGGATGCGCTGATGGCGAAATATCACAAACTGACGGCCAGCTAATTCAGGCATCCGGGACAGGAATCCGGTATCAGCAAAAATATGTGGCAGCTTCGCTGCCGGTAACTATTCTGATACCTGATGCCTGACATCTGATGCCTGACGCCCCATGCGCCTTCTCGTCTTCCTTCTGCTGTTGTCCTGGTCTGCCTGTGCGTTGCCGCAGAGCACAGGCGAGATCACTTCCCGCAAGGAAGACCTGAAAGAGTTGCGTAGTCGCATCGAGGCGCTGAAAAAGGAAATTTCCGCCAACGAAGAATCCAGAGTTGACGCCGCCGACCAGCTCAAACAGGTCGAAGAACAGATTTCCGATGGCGAGCGGCAACTCCGCACGCTGCAACAAGACCACACACGCCTGCAAGACACCCTGCAAACGCTCGCCCGCGCCTCGCGGGAACTGGAAATCACGCTGAGCCAGCAGCAAAAGCAACTGGAAAAACTGCTCTATCGCCAATACCTGCAAGCTTCCCCGGACGCCCTGCAACTGGCCCTGAACGGCAACGACCCCAACCAGCTCGCCCGCGATCTCTATTATCTCCTCGCCATCGCCCGCGCCCGCGCCGAACTCCTGGCGGACATGCGCGCGACGCTCACCCGACAAAAAAAACTGACCGCCGACGCCAGGGCGAAAGAAGCCGAACTCGCCGAAGTGCGTACACAACAGGAAGCCGAACACGCCAAGTTACTGGGGCAAAAGCGCGAGCGGCAAAAAATCGTGAATCAGATTGCGGGCAAGATCAAGGCGCAAAAGCAGGAAATCGGCAACCTGCAAAAAAACGAAAAAAATCTCTCCCGGCTCATTGATCGCCTGACCCGCGTACTGGCGGAACAGGAACGCCGTCGCGCCGAACAGGCGCGCAAGGCGGAAGCGGCGCGTAAAAAGGCTGAACAGGCCCAGGCCAAAAAGAACGCCCAGACGCGTCCCGGCGGCAAAAATACGGCATCAACTCCGGACGCCGCCAGCAACCCGGAAAACCGCACGCTGCCCAGCGCGACTTCCGGCAATTTCGCCACACTGAAAGGCCGCCTGCGTCTGCCCGTGCGCGGACAGGTCACGGGCCGTTTTGGCGCGGCGCGGGAAGGCGGCGGCGTGTGGAAAGGGCTTTTCATCCTCGCGCCCCAGGGCAGCGAAGTCAAGGCCATTGCCAAAGGGCAGGTTGTCTATGCCGAATGGATGCGCGGTTTCGGCAACCTGCTGATTATCGACCACGGCGCGGGCTATCTGACGGTGTATGGTAACAACGACGCGCTCTACAAACAGGTGGGCGATCAGGTGGAAGGCGGCGAAACGGTTTGCATCGCAGGCAATAGCGGTGGTAATTCGAATTCGGGTTTATACTTTGAACTCCGTCATCAAGGACAAGCCCTTGACCCCATGAAATGGGTATCCCTTAAATGAGACACACATGAGCACAAAAAACACACTTAGCCTGGTCATCGGCAGTTTTGTCGCTGGCATCCTCATCAGTTTTCAGATCCCCGCTTTCGCCGACAAGAATGACGCCGGTCTGCCAGTGGAAGAATTGCGTACTTTCGCTGAAGTCTTCAACGCCATCAAGCAGGGCTATGTTGAGCCGATTGAAGACAAAAAGATGATTGCCAACGCCATCTCCGGCATGTTGTCCAATCTTGACCCCCATTCCTCTTACCTCGACGCGGATTCCTTCAAGGATCTGCAAGTGGGCACCCAGGGTGAATTCGGCGGGTTGGGCATTGAGGTAGGCATGGAAGACGGTCTTGTACAGGTCGTTTCGCCCATCGAGGACACGCCCGCCTATCGTGCCGGCATCAAGGCGGGCGACCTGATTTTCAAGCTCGACGACACGCCGGTCAAGGGCCTGACGCTCAACGACGCCGTCAAGATGATGCGAGGAAAACCGCTGACCAAGATTCGTCTCTCGATTCTCAGGAAGGGTGAAAACAAACCGCTGGAACTCACGCTGATCCGTGAAATCATCAAGGTGCAAAGCGTCAAATCCAAACAGGTTGAAGCGGGTTATGGCTGGGTGCGCATCACGCAATTCCAGGACAACACCATTCCATCCCTGGCCAAGCAGATCGGTGATCTTTATAAAGAGGGCGAATTGAAAGGTCTGGTGCTCGACCTGCGCAATGATCCCGGCGGTCTGCTGAATGGCGCCGTCGGTGTCGCCAGCGCCTTCCTGCCCACCGGCACAACCATCGTTTCCACCGATGGACGCACGCCTGACGCCAAACAGGAATACAAGGCCACGCCCGCAGACTATCTGCGCGGTACGCGCGTCGACCCCTTGAAAGCGCTGCCGGAAGCCGTCAAATCCGTGCCCATGGTCGTGCTGGTGAACAGCGGTTCGGCCTCGGCCTCGGAAATCGTCGCGGGCGCGCTGCAAGACCACAAACGCGCCGTCATCATGGGCACGCAGACCTTCGGCAAGGGATCGGTGCAAACCATCCTGCCCCTGCCGGGCAACGCCGCCATCAAACTCACGACCGCCCGCTACTACACGCCCAGCGGTCGTTCCATCCAGGCCAAGGGCATCGAGCCGGATATCGAGGTGGAAGAAACCGCAGGCGGCGTCAAACCCATGCGCCTGCGTGAAGCTGATCTGGTCGGCCATCTGGAAAATGACCGGGACGCTACCGCCAACAAGACGGACGACACCTCAAAAACCAAACCCGACGCCGGTCACAAGGATGACAAAGGCAACGAACAGGCAGAGCCGGCTCAGCCTGCCCGTCTGGAATACGCTTCCGCTTCCGACTACCAGTTCCAGCAGGCATTAAACCTGCTCAAGGGCGTCAACATCATCAAGAAGTGAACGACGACGCGCTGCTCCGTTACAGCCGTCACATCCTGCTCGACGAACTGGGCGTCGTCGGGCAGGAACGCATCCTGAAGGCGCGGGCGTTGATCGTCGGCGCGGGAGGGTTGGGATCGCCCGCCGCGCTCTACCTTGCCGCCGCAGGCGTCGGCACGCTCGTCATCGCCGATGGCGACACGGTAGACGCCAGCAATCTGCAACGTCAAATTCTGCACACCGAAGCCCGTCTGGGCGAGCATAAGGCGCTTTCCGCGCAAACGACGCTCGCCGCCCTGAATCCCCTGACCCGTGTCATTCCCGTTTGCCAGCGCCTTGAAGGCGAGGCGCTCGCCGCCGAAATCCATCAGGCCGATGTCGTGCTCGATTGCAGCGACAATTTTGCGACCCGCCATGCCATCAACCGCGCCTGCGTGCGGCACAAAAAACCACTGGTTTTTGGCGCGGCAACCGGGTTTTCCGGTCAAATCGGCGTGGTTGACCTGAGAGGCGACGCTTCCCCCTGCTATCACTGCCTGTTCCCGGATGGCGAAGACGTTGCGGAAAGCCGCTGCGCCCTGACGGGCGTCTTCGCCCCCCTGACCGGCATGATCGGCAGCCTGCAGGCGGGCGAAGCATTGAAATTGCTGGCGGACATGGGCGACCCCCTGCAAGGCCGCCTGCTGTGCGTCGATGCGCTGGGCGCAAAATTACGCACGGTGAATTTCAGGCGGGATGCAGCTTGCGCGGTTTGTTCCGCCGTTTGGCAGAGGACCGAAGCAGGACAATTGCATTCAGGGTAACTGGCTGAAAATTTTATCGACAGCGATCCTGACCGTGTTTTCCAGGTCTTTCTGGTTGTCTTCCCAGATCCGGTCGGTTGCCTTGGCTTCCCAGAGGACTTCTTTGGTTTTCGCGTCAATCACGTCTACGGTCAGTTCTTCTTCCTGATAGGTCATGACTTCCCGTGGCCATTCATAACCGATTCCGAAACCGAAACGCCTGCGCCCGAATCCCCCGAAAAGCGTAGTGGAAGGATAGCTGCGCTCCCGAACTTCGGAGATGAAATTGACGAACAATTCGGGATTATCAACGGTATAACGATAGCCGCGCGCTTCCAGCGCCGCGCGCGTTTCCTTTTTCAGGTATTGCGAACGCAACGAAGCGTATTCCGCCTTGTCCGTGCCGAGCGGCGAAAAAAAGGCAAAACTGCGGTACTGCATGAGATCGGCATCCGAACGCCGCTGGACGCTGACGATCGGCCCCTGCGAGGCACAACCACCCAGAATGAACAACAGCAGGAAAAGCAGCCAGGAACGCATGATCAGACTCCTTCAAGGTATATAACCAGATTCTATACCACTCGGCGTTGAATTTTTATTTGCGTTCTAAGCACGCAAATGAGGGTTGTGAACGCAGAAGGGGGGGCGCGTGCTTTTGCGGCTTCCGGCAGGGCGGCATCTACGATACCACCGTCGTTGACCTGCGGCGCGCTCGGCGCGCAGGGCGCCTGCCCCGCTGCATCGGTGAACCATGCGGATCTGGTGCCCCGCGCGCCGCCGACGCTTTTTCTGATCCCTGACTATCGGGCATGTGGACGGCTATAATCGCGCTTTCGTGCGAAAAAGATGAAATTATCCTGTTCGCTGCGGATGAGAAAGTCGTTCAATATTTTTCCTGGAGTTGCAGCATGATTCTGGTCACTGGTGGCGCAGGTTTTATCGGCGCGAATTTCGTCCTCGACTGGCTGGCAAGTTCCGATGAGCCGGTGGTCAATCTCGACAAGCTCACTTACGCGGGCAATCTGGAGAATCTGGCGACCCTGGCGCACGATCCCCGGCATGTGTTCGCGCGGGGCGACATCTGCGACCGCGCCCTGGTGGATTCGTTGCTGGCGACGCATCAGCCCCGCGCCATCGTGCATTTCGCGGCGGAAAGCCATGTTGACCGCTCGATTCACGGCCCCGGCGAATTCATCCGCGCCAATATCGAAGGCACGTTTACCCTGCTGGAAGCGGCGCTCGCCCATTGGTCGGCGCTGCCAGCGGATGCGCGGGCGGCGTTTCGTTTTCACCATGTCAGCACGGACGAGGTGTACGGCAGCCTCGCGCCGGATGCCGCGCCTTTTGACGAAGCGCATCTCTACGCGCCCAACAGTCCCTATTCCGCCAGCAAGGCGGCGTCTGACCATCTGGTGCGGGCATGGTTCCACACCTATGGCCTGCCGGTGACGACCAGTAATTGCTCCAACAATTACGGCCCCTTCCATTTTCCCGAAAAGCTGATCCCGCTCATCATCCTGAACGCGCTGGCCGGAAAACCGCTCCCCATCTACGGCGACGGCTTGCAGGTGCGCGACTGGCTGTACGTGGGCGACCACTGCGCCGCCATCCGCCGCATTCTGGCGGCGGGACAGCCGGGTGAAACCTACAACGTGGGCGGCTGGAATGAAATGACCAATCTGGACATCGTGGGCAAGGTTTGCGCCCTGCTGGACACGGCCAGACCCCGCGCCGACGGCCTTTCCTACGCCACACAGATCACCCATGTCACCGACCGCCCCGGTCATGATCGCCGCTACGCGATTGACGCCCGCAAAATCGAACGGGAACTGGGCTGGCGACCTGCGGAAACCTTCGCCAGCGGCATCGCCAGAACCGTGCACTGGTATCTGGAACACGCGGACTGGGTACGGCATGTGCAGAGTGGCGCGTACCGGGACTGGGTGACAAAGCAGTATGGCGGGGAACGCTCATGAGCGCCCCCGCGCCGGTTCTGCTCCTCGGCTGCAACGGCCAGTTGGGTTTTGAACTGCGACGCGCGCTGGCTCCCCTGTGGCCGGTCGTGGCGCTCGACCATCACGCCTGCGACCTCGCCGACCCGGTTGCCCTGCGCTGCCGCATGGACGCGCTGCTCGCCGAACATCGCCCCGCCATCATCGTCAACGCCGCCGCTTACACGGCGGTCGACCGCGCGGAAACGGAACCGGAACGGGCGCATGCCATCAACGCGCTGGCGCCTGGCGTACTGGGTGAAGCCGCTGCCCGCTCCGGCGCGCTGGTCGTGCATTATTCGACCGATTACGTGTTCGATGGCCAGCTTGCCAGAGCCTACAAAGAAAGCGACGCGCCCAACCCCCTCAACGTCTATGGCAACAGCAAACTGGCGGGCGAACGGGCATTGCGGGCAAGTGGCGCGAAGCATCTGATTTTTCGCACTTCATGGGTTTTTGGCGCGCATGGCGACAACTTCGCCAAAACCATGCTGTGGCTGGCGGCGGAACGGGAATCGCTCAATGTCGTCTCCGACCAGTACGGCGCGCCCACCCCGGCGGCGTTGCTGGCGGATGTCAGCGCGCAAATACTGGCGCGATACCGGAGGGCGGAAAACTTTCCCTTCGGCCTTTACCATTTGACCGCAACCGGCGAAACCAATTGGCACGACTACGCCGCCTGCGTCATCGCCATCGCCCGCCGCGCCGGATACCCGCTCAGGCTGGCTGCTGACGGACTCAAGGCCATCCCCGCCAGCGACTATCCCCGCACCGCCGCCCGTCCCGCCAATTCAAGGCTGGATTGCGGACTGATTCAACGCACTTTCGGATTGCAACTCCCCCCCTGGGAGGAGGGCGTGGAACGGGTATTGCGGCAGATACTTGCACCGTAACATCCGCTTGCAAAACCGTTCGTCCGGTTTCCGCCGCCTCGCCCGACAAGCTGTCTATACTATAAATTATCGGGGAGACCGCTGACAGAAAGCCGATCATGAAACCACTCATCCTTTTCCTCATGGCGAGCGCGCTTTGCCTGCATGCGGGCATCGCCTCTGCGGACGCCTACAAATGCGTTGAAAAAGGCAAAGTCACCATTTCCAGCGAACCCTGTCCGGTCGGCGCGACGAGCACGGCAATCACCAGCGCCTCCATGCCCGACGCGGAGGCGGTCGCTGCCGCCCGTGCCGACGAGGATCGCCTGAAGCAGCGCGTTGACGCCATGACGCGCACACGCCTCGAACGCGACGCAGCCTATGCCGCCGAACAAAAAGCCAAAGCGGAACAGGCCGCGCTGGAAGCCCAGGCGCGGCGTGATGACGCAGAAGCCGCCGCTGCCGCTGCCGAACCCCGGCACAGCGCCGTTTATGGCTGGCCTGTTTATTATGGGCAGGACGGACGGCGAGGACAGAACCTGCAGTACGGCAACGCCAACAGTCGGTCACACTCGCCATCGTCGCCTGGTTCGCGTCCGGGTAATGCGTCAAAACGGCCAAACATCCGCAGCAGCGGCAGCGTGTGGATACGCAACAGGCAGGAAGCGGAAACCCGGAGCGGCTTCACATCGCATCGCAGCAAATGATGCCAAATGATGTTTTCACATGGTTTAGAATATGCTTTTCCGGTCGCCAACCCTAGAGGATCAAATGATGAAAAAGAATTTTTTATTGCTGATCTTGTGCTTGTTCTCATGCGGCGTATCCGCGCAGCAGGTTTATAAATGCCTGGAGAACGGCAAGGTAACGATTTCCACCCAGCCTTGTCCTCCCGGCGCAACCAGCACGGTCATTCCGGTCGAGGCCTCCCCGAATCCGCCCATCAGCCCTGAAGAAGAAGTCGCCCGCCTGAAGCAGAAAGCGGATGCCATGGAGCAGGAACGTCTCAACCGTCAGGCGGAACGCGCCGCCGCCAATGCGCCACCGCCCCTCCCGCAGACCGGGGACGCCGAGGAAGCCGTCAACGCCCACGGTCGCCTGAACGCGGCGCGCAGGAAGCGCGAGGAGGCAAATAAGCCACCGCCGCCGCCGCCCTCGCCTCCCTCTGTTGCGCCGGGTGGCGTAACACCTGTGGTTCCGGGCGCGAGTGGCGCACGCAGTATGAACAGCAACAGCGGCGCGCCCAAATCGCTCGAAATATAGGCTGCCTCCCTTCGGCGCTGCGCGCCGCCTCAAGCGACAGGGACGAAAATGCTTTCGTCCCTGTAACGCTTTCTCCGCCCCCTCATCCAAAAAATTTGCTCGCCATCCTCTTGAAATGCGAAATTTGACCCCTATTATTAGCACTCGTCGGGAGTGAGTGCTAATATCGCCATCCCCAAGTGGTCTGTCTTTCCGTTTTGCGGTTGCGTGAAACAACAGACAGGCTTTTGAAATCCATTTTTGAATGAACGAGGAGTTCTCATGAAAATCCGTCCTTTGCACGACCGTGTGATCATCAAGCGCATTGAAGCCGAACTGAAAACCGCTTCCGGCATCGTGATTCCCGATTCCGCTGGCGAAAAACCCGATCAGGGCGAAGTGCTGGCGGTCGGCCCCGGCAAGCGCGATGATTCCGGCAAGATCATTGCCCCGGATGTGAAGGTAGGCGACCGCGTGCTGTTCGGCAAATACGCCGGTCAAACCGTCAAGGTCGATGGTCAGGAAGTCCTGGTTGCGCGCGAAGAAGACATTCTGGGCGTGCTGGAAGCCTGAGCGTTTTCCCCTTTCCTTTACTGAATTTTTTAAAAAACACTGGAGATTCAAATGGCATCTAAAGAAGTCAAATTTGGCGATTCCGCCCGTTCCCGCCTGATCGAAGGCGTCAACATTCTGGCCGACGCCGTTAAAGTGACCCTCGGCCCCAAAGGTCGCAACGTGGTGCTGGAACGCTCTTTCGGCGCACCCACCGTCACCAAGGACGGCGTTTCCGTCGCCAAGGAAATCGAACTGAAGGACAAGTTCGCCAACATGGGCGCGCAACTCGTCAAGGAAGTCGCCTCCAAGACTTCCGACATCGCCGGTGATGGCACCACCACCGCCACCGTGCTGGCCCAGTCCATCGTGCGCGAAGGCTTGAAGTACGTGGCGGCCGGTCTGAACCCGATGGATCTGAAGCGCGGCATCGACAAGGCGGTGACGGCCATCATCGAAGAACTGAAGAAGATTTCCAAGCCCTGTTCCAACAACAAGGAAATCGCCCAGGTCGGCTCCATTTCCGCCAACTCCGACGCCTCCATCGGCGACATCATCGCCCAGGCGATGGAAAAGGTCGGCAAGGAAGGCGTGATTACCGTTGAAGACGGCAAGTCGCTGGAAAACGAACTTGATGTGGTGGAAGGGATGCAGTTTGACCGCGGCTACCTGTCGCCCTACTTCATCAACAATGGCGACAAGCAACAGGCCATTCTGGAAACGCCCTATGTCCTCCTGTTCGACAAGAAAATTTCCAATATCCGCGATTTGCTGCCGGTGCTGGAACAAGTCGCCAAGGCGGGCAAGCCCCTGCTCATCATCGCCGAAGACGTGGATGGCGAAGCCCTCGCCACGCTGGTGGTGAACAACATTCGCGGCATCCTGAAGACCGTCGCCGTCAAGGCGCCCGGCTTTGGCGACCGCAGGAAGGCCATGCTGGAAGACATCGCCATCCTGACCGGCGGCACGGTGATTTCCGAAGAAACCGGCCTGACGCTGGAAAAGGCCAATCTGAAAGACCTGGGCCAGGCCAAGCGCATCGAAGTGGCCAAGGAAAACACCACCATCATCGACGGCGCGGGCGAAGCCGCCGCGATTGAGGGCCGCGTGAAGCAAATCCGCGTGCAGATTGAAGAGGCCACCTCCGACTACGACCGCGAAAAACTGCAAGAGCGCGTGGCCAAGCTCGCGGGCGGCGTGGCCGTCATCAAGGTGGGCGCGGCGACCGAAGTCGAAATGAAGGAAAAGAAAGCCCGCGTCGAAGACGCCCTGCACGCTACCCGCGCGGCGGTGGAAGAAGGCATTGTTCCCGGCGGCGGCGTGGCGCTTCTGCGCGCCCGCGCCAATGTGGCTTCCAAACTGAAAGGCGACAACCACGATCAGGAAGCGGGCATCAAGATTGTCCTGCGCGCCGTGGAGCAACCGCTGCGTGAAATCGTCACCAACGCGGGCGATGAGCCTTCCGTCGTGGTCAACGAAGTGGTCAAGGGCAAAGGCAACTTCGGCTACAACGCCGCCACCGGCGAATATGGCGACCTCGTGGCGATGGGCGTGCTCGACCCCACCAAGGTCACGCGCTCCGCGCTGCAAAACGCCGCCTCCGTCGCCGGTCTGATCCTCACGACCGACGCCATGGTGGCCGAACTTGTGGAAGACAAACCCGCGCCGGGTATCCCCGGCGGTATGGGCGGCATGGGCGGTATGGATATGGGCATGTAATTTCGCCCTTTCAACGGTTTCAACGCCAAAACGGCGCGATGCTTTCGCATCGCGCCGTTTTTATGCGTAACAGATGTGAAACGCGGCGTATCCGTGGTGAAATTTCGCTTTTGCGGGACATTCCAAGTAGAATAATACATTTTGCGCCCCATCTGAACATGAATGAAACCCTGAACGAAAAAATTCTGGCGCATCCCCAATACCGGCAATTGGTGAAAACACGAACCTCATACGCTGTCCGGTTGAGCATTCTCATGTTGCTGGTCTGGTTTGGCTATATCGCCCTGAGCCTGTTTTCTCTGGGGGCGGGCATTTTTCTGCTGGCGGGCGCGGGCGTTATTGTGTGCGCGCTCTTGTTGACACGGGTTTACGCGCGTCGGGCAGACCGGGAATTTGACGGGGTGATGGACGATATGGTCAAGGAACTCAAACGGGCAGCGGATTAGCAGGTGATATTTCAGACAGGATATTTTTCACGATGAATGCAGGATGGCGGCTTCTGGGGGGGATGGGCCTCCTGGAAATGTCGGCGGTTGCCCCGGCTGAAACGCGCGTTTCGAGCCTGATTCCGCAGCACATCGACAACTGGACGGTAACCGCCGTGTTCGCCGTTTGCGTGATCGTTGCGTTGATTGTCGCCAGACTGGCGGCGGTTCAGAATCGTTCTGCCGCTGGCGCGTATGAGGCGGATGGCGGCATGGTCGAGAGAAAAAACGGGCTGGCCATGACGGGAGATTACCTCTCCGCCGTTTCCCTGCTGGGGATTCCCGCCATCATCATGACCTGTGGCGAGGATGGCCTGATTTACGCCGTGGGGTTTCTGGCGGGGTGGCCGTTGATGACGTTCCTGATGGCCGAGCGCCTCAAAAATCTGGGTAAATTCACCTTTGCCGATGTGGTAGCCTATCGTTTTCATCAGGTTCCGATACGTGTTTTCGCGGCTTCCAGCACCCTGACGGTGACGGTTTTGTATCTGGCGGCCCAGATGGTCGGCGTGGGCCAGTTGATCCGGCTCCTGTTCGGCCTTGAATACTGGATGGCGGTGACAATCGCGGGCGCGATGATGATGCTTTATGCCCGTCTGGTCGGCATGAGCGCGACGACCTGGATCGCCATCGTCAAGGCGGTTCTGCTGCTGGCGGGCGCGTTTGTCATGGTTTTCATGACGCTGTTGAAACTGGATTTCAATTTCGGCCTCCTGCTTGCCGGACTGGCGGAAAAAGAAAGCTTCGCCCTGTCGCCGGAAGTCTGGCGCGCAGATCCCGTTTCAACCCTCTCCCTGGGCATGACCCTGATGTTTGGCGTTATCGGGCTGCCGCATGTCCTGATGCGGTTTTTTACCGCGCCAGGCGCGAAGGATGCGCGCTGTTCGGCATTCCGGGCGACGGTCTGGAACGGCTGCTTTTACATGTTGAGCATCATCATCGGCCTGGGAGCGCTTTGTTTCGTGCTCGACGTTCCCGTTTTTCTGGAAGCCGGGGGGAATCTGAAAGGCGGGGAGAACATGGCGGCCATTCATCTGGCGTATGCCGTGGGCGGCGAAGCCTTCATGGGGTTCATGGCGGCCGTGGCGTTCGTGACCATCCTCGCCGTGGCGGCAAGGCTGGTTCTCGCGGGCGCAGCTACCGTATCCCATGACCTGTACGCCAGCGTGTTCAGAAAGGGCAGGCCGGAGCCAGGCTCCGAATTGCGGGTCGCCCACGCGACCGCCCTGTGCCTTGGGGCGCTTGCCGTGCTGTTGGGAATGGCCTGCGAAGACCTGAATATTGCCGTCATGGTCTCCCTGGTCTTCGCCATTGCCGCGTCCTCCTGTTTTCCCGTGCTGTTCCTGTCGATTTTCTGGAAAAACTGCACCACACGCGGCGCGGTGATCGGCGGCTTTGTCGGCCTGGGGAGCGCCC
>JAISRR010000017.1 GCA_031273565.1 Zoogloeaceae bacterium
ATCGTCCAGCGGCAGTTCCAACAGACGGCGCAGTTCGCAGACGATCCGTTCCTGCCCTTCGGATAATGTGGTATGCAGGGTATGCGCCCGATTATAGCTTGTGCATGAAATAACAGCCAGCTACGAATCGGAGCAAGTATTGACGCATTTCGTCGCATGAACGTTGGGGCATCGTTCCTTTGGTGGTCGGGATTGAAATAGTCGCTATCCGCACTGAAACGTAAACCGCTCTAACGCTGTCGAGCGCCCGGATTTTCCCCTTAACTGTAATCCAGCCCCAGCGCCTCGCGCACATCGCGCATGGTTTCGCGGGCCAGGTCGCGGGCTTTTTCGCAGCCGTCGGCGAGGATGTTTTTGACCAGGTTCGGGTCTTCCTGATAATACCGGGCGCGTTCGCGCATCGGGCCTTGCTCTTTCAGAATGCTGTCGATGATGGGCTGCTTGCATTCGATGCAGCCTATACCGGCGCTCCGGCAGCCTTCCTGCGCCCAGGCGCGACAGGCGTCGTCGGAATAGATCAGGTGCAGTTGCCAGACCGGACATTTTTGCGGGTCGCCGGGGTCGGTGCGGCGCATCCGGGCCGGGTCGGTGGGCATGGAGCGCACTTTTTTGGTGACGGAATCCGCAGGTTCACGCAGGGCGATGAAATTGCCGTAGGATTTGCTCATCTTCGCGCCATCCAGACCGGGCATCCGGGAGGCTTCGGTCAATAGCGCGTCCGGCTCGGCCAGAATCATCTTGCCCGTGCCTTCCAGATAACCAAACAGGCGTTCCCGGTCGGCCACGGAGAGGTGCTGGATTTCTTCCAGCAAGGCATGGGCCTGTTCCACTGCTTCCCTGTCGCCTTCCTGCTGAAAGCGGGTCCTGAGTTCGTCGTAAAGACGCGCGCGCTTGCCGCCCAGTTTTTTCACCGCTTCCTTCGCCTTGTCCTCAAAACCGGGTTCGCGCCCGTAGAGGTGGTTGAAGCGGCGGGCGATTTCGCGGGCAAATTCGATGTGGGGAATCTGGTCTTCGCCCACGGGAACCCGGTCGGCGCGGTAGATGAGAATGTCTGCCGCCTGGAGCAGGGGATACCCCAGAAAGCCGTAGGTCGACAAATCCTTGCTGGAGAGTTTTTCCTGCTGATCCTTGTAGGTCGGCACCCGCTCCAGCCAGCCGAGCGGCGTCATCATGGAGAGCAGCAGATGCAATTCCGCGTGTTCCGGCACGCGGGACTGAATGAACAGGGTGGCCTGATTCGGATCCAGCCCGGCGGCCAGCCAGTCCACCACCATTTCCATAGCGTTCCTGTGAATATGTTGCGGGTCATCGTACTGGGTGGTCAGGGCGTGCCAGTCGGCCACGAAAAAAAGGCT
Organism: Zoogloeaceae bacterium; assembly: GCA_031273565.1. GTDB lineage: Bacteria > Pseudomonadota > Gammaproteobacteria > Burkholderiales > Rhodocyclaceae > Azovibrio. Next base: position 1,356 of record JAISRR010000017.1, read on the forward strand.
GGGATATTCGTGCTGGAGCTTGATCCAGTTCAACAACACGCCATGATAATGGCCCAGATGCAACGCGCCCGTGGGGCGCATACCGGAAACGACTCGTTCTGCGTACATGATGTGTAGGCTTCAATGCAAAGGAAAAATGGCGCGGATGAACAGGAAGGCCAGATTGAGGAGTGGCCCCAGAATACCGCCCAGAACGCCGGTGATCAACAATACCACCAGAATGGGAAAACCGAACGGTTCAATGCGGGAAAACGGAATGGCCAGACGCAAGGGCAAAAGGCTGGTCACGATGCGTCCGCCATCCAGCGGCGGCAGGGGCAGCAGGTTCAGAAGCATCAGGATCAGATTGATGCGAATGCCGTATTCGCCCATCGACGCCAGCGCGTAGGTGTAGCCCGTGGTCGGGAGCGCCATCACCAGCGCCTGAAGCGCGCCCCAGATCAGGGCCATGACCAGATTGGCCCCCGGCCCCGCCGCCGCGACCCAGAGCATATCCTGTTTGGGCTGCCGCAGACGCCGGAAATCCACGGGCACGGGCTTGGCGTAGCCAAACAACATCGCGCCGCCGGAGAGCGTCATGCACAGAATGGGCAGGATGAGGGTGCCCATCAGGTCGATATGACGCAGAGGATTCAGGCTGATGCGTCCCATCAAGGCCGCCGTCGGGTCGCCGAAATAACGGGCGGCGTAAGCGTGCGCGGCTTCGTGCAGGGTGATGGCCAGCACGACGGGTAACGCAGCAATCGCCAGTTTTGCAATCAGAGCTTCCATAGGGGCCTTATTCCATTATGCCAATCCAAAGGGCGCAAGCGACCCTTTGCCCTGACGCACCAGTTCCGGCGCGTGGCCCGTGAGATCAATCACCGTGGTCGGCTGAACGCCGCAATGACCGCCATCCAGCACCAGCTCAATGCGGCCGGAGAGCGCCTCCTGAATTTCCCAGGCTTCTGTCAGGGGTTCCTCGTCGCCGGGCAGGAGCAGGGTAGACGTCAGCAGCGGTTCGCCCAGCGCTTCCAGAAGCGCCAGCGCCACGGTGTGCGCGGGCACCCGCAAGCCGATGGTTTTGCGCTTCGGGTGCATGACCCGGCGCGGCAACTCCTTGCTGCCTTCCAGAATGAATACGTAACTTCCCGGCGTGCTGGCTTTCAAAAGCCGATACTGGCTGTTGTCTACCCGCGCGTATTTGGCGATTTCGGACAAATCCCGGCACATCAGGGTCAGGTGATGGCGCTCGTCCATCTCCCGGATGGCCCGAAGCCTGTCCAGCGCCGCCTTGTCGCCCAGATGACAGCCCAGGGCGTAGCAGGAATCGGTGGGAAACGCGATGACCTTCCCCTCGCGGAGCAGTTCAGCCGCGCGCGTCAGGTAACGGCTTTGGGGATTTTCAGCGTGAACGGCGACAAGTTGCGGCATGGCGCATCCTCAAAGCGACAGAAGACGCCAGACGGGTTTCAGATCTTCCGGCAGGGGCGCCAGCGGCCCGGAATTCACATAGCGTTCATCCGGGTCGTGAAAATCGGAACCCCGCGAGGCATAAAAATCAAACTGCCGCGCCAGACGGGCAAAATGACGCGCGTGTTCCGGCGTGTGGCTGCCGCACACCACTTCCAGCGCCCTGCCGCCCTTATCCTTGAAATCTTCGAGAAAGCGGCGCATCTCACCGCTGGACATCTTGTAGCGTCCCGGATGCGCCACCACCGCCACGCCGCCCGCCGCCTGAATCCAGCCCAGCGCGTCGGCCAGACTGGCCCAGCGGTGTTCCACATACCCCGGCTTCCCCGGCTTCAGATAATGGTCGAATACCCGGCTGGTTTCCTTGAAAAGGCCGATCTCCACCAGATAACGGGCAAAATGGGCGCGGGAAATGAGCTGGGGATTGGCCGCGTAACGCATGGCCCCCTCAAAAACGCCGGGAATGCCGATGGCGGCAAACGCCTCGCCCATGCGCCTTGCCCGCTCCACCCGACCGCCGCGCAGCGATTCCAGCCCCGCCAGCAGCCCCGGATGTTCCACATCAAATCCCAGACCGACAACGTGAATCGGGATTTCCCGCCACTCGATGGAAATTTCCACGCCATTGACAAACACAATCCCCGCGTCTTCCGCCGCCTGCCGCGCCTCGGCAAGACCGCTGATGTCATCGTGATCCGTCAACGCCAGATGGCTCACGCCCAGCCCCGCTGCCCAGGCAACCACCTGGGAAGGCGACAGAATGCCATCAGAAATGGCGGAATGACAGTGAAAATCGAAATTGACGGGAGAAGACACAGAAACGGAAAAATGTACGCGCTAAAGGGTGAATGCTAGCACACCAGAGGGGGAATGACGGAAGATAACGGCAAAAAGCCGGATCATCGCGAATGAATCAACCCGAATCTGCCTTCGATCGGCCTTCAAAAAAACAACCTTGCCAGTTCCGCGCCCGGTTCAGGGGCACGCATGAACGCTTCGCCGACCAGAAAGGCGTGAACATTGTTGCTGTGCATGGCTTTGACATCTTCAGGCGTCAAAATGCCGCTTTCGGTGAC
>JAISRR010000078.1 GCA_031273565.1 Zoogloeaceae bacterium
GGCAGGCCCATGTCCAGGCAATCGCCGGGGGCGAGCGCCGCCATCGCCGCGCCGAGCGCCCGCGCGGCGGGCAGGACCCGGCCCGTGGCGAGGTCGACGCCCAGGCCCACGGTCAGGCTTTGTTGCATCGCGCCTTGCAGGACAAAAGGTTGCGCGGCGCTGTAGAGGAGATCATCGGGTTCGATACGCATGGCGCTCAGGTCTCGGTGTTTTCAGTGGGATTCATCATGGCATGATTCTTATGGCGTTATTGGAGATGCCGTAAATATTGTTGATCGCGTTTTGCTTGCCGTCGAACTGAATATCCTTTATTTTGACCTGGGAGTGCACATTATCCAGTTCGATGATGGTGTCCTTGATGGTGATGATTCCACTGGCGCATTTCAGGGCAACGCTGTCGTTTTTCAGTTCGACGGAGACCTTGTTGTTTTTCTCCAACGCTAGCGTAATCCCATCGCCGTCCAGGGTGACGCAGGATTTTTCGTCTTTTTTCTTGATTTCAACCCCATCATCGTTGAGCTTGATAACAAAGTTGTTGCCCTCGAGTTGAATGGTTTTATTGTCTCCATGGACGGACAAATAAATGCCTTTTTCGCCGCTAGGCGCCTGGATAGTTGATGCGCTGGTGCCAGCGTTCTGTACGACGAGCGCACTGCCGTTGGTGTCATCCCCAGAAACGATGATATGTTTCTGGGCAAGCGATTTGCGCGTATGTCCTATGTTTTCTACAAGATTTGTGGTGTGCGCGTAGCGTAGATGTGAAATATCCGCAAGATACCCATTTATTTGATAATTATCCGCCTGCGCAGCTCCATTTCCAAAAACATAGCTCATGGCTGCATCATTTTGGAAATTGAACAGAATGTTAGCCCCATGCGCATTCCACTGCGTTTCGGCGCGGACGTCTTTACTACCCCATTTCAATATAGGCTGACCCCGTACTGTGTCTCTGTAGTTTCCCGCCAACTCGTCCTGCTTGGCATCGCCCGCGCGCAGCAACAATCCGCCTTTCGAATCAAGATGAATTGCATTCTCTGCGTGCAGTCCGATGTTGGCGTCCTCGGAATGCAAAAGAATGCCTCCCATTGTTTCTTTTTCCAAGGCCTTGCCCCTGTAAGCCAGGATGCACATGGCAAGGATTTCGGCGAGGTTGTCCGAGATGGTTCTGGCATACACATTTTTTTGGGCGAGTTCTTTTTTATTAGCACTGTATTTTTCTTTTTCTGCTTTTTCTTCCACATCGTTCAGTTCAGTACTAATCTCCGCAATAGCCCCGCCTATCATTGCCACGCAGTCTGTCACGACGTCCAGAAGTCTGACCGGCGTTTGCAGTTTCGTCATGGTATCGCCGCCATCGCTACGCACGGTGTAACCATATATGCTGGCGCGATCTTTAGCGTAAGCCAGGTTCTCGCCGATCGTGCCAGCCATCATGAGGGCCGCCTTGGCGGCGGCAATGCCGCCAATTCCGCCATCATTCTGCGAATCCTTTTCCGCATAACCCTTCTGCGCGGCCTCCATGACCTGTTTGCAAAGCTCTAATCCCAAAAAGCCGTATTTCTTCAAAGAGGGTCCCATGACTTCCTGTAAAATGGTTCGACTCATGGTGGAGTGGGCGACGTTGGCGAAGCTCGCCGAGCTGACTGCAGCCGCTTTACCCTCGATGGTTCCACTGCTGATGAGCGCGTCGAGGCTGCCCGCGCTCATGACGATCCCGCTGCCGTTGGCGGTTGTCATGCCGATGCCCTGTGTTTTGGCACTGTCGTTGAACAGCAGTTGATTTCCACCGGCAGTGCTGATGCCGGAAACATTATTGTTGCCACTTCCCACCAGCGCCCCGGTTTCGGCGTTCGCCAGCGCCCCGGTAATGTAGGGACGGTCGGGATTGCCGTCTACGAAACTGACCAATACCTCCGTGCCGACCAGCAATGGAAAACTCATCCCCGAGTTCTTGCCGATTTGCTGCTGCGCCATGCGTACCCAGCAGGAAGCTTTACCCTGGCCGCGGCCAGAAATATCAAAGGGAAAGAGAATCTTGTAGCGCCCCAGGCTGTCGAGTTCCGGGCGGGCGTCGGTTTTGGCGCCATCGATGAAGGCGTGCACCACGCCGGCGATTTTTGCGCGCGGGGCGCGTTTTTCGGGGCGGAAGGGACGATTGGCTTCGATGCAATGGAAGCTGTTGCGATAAAACAGGTGGTCCTGCACGCCTTCCAGCGGAATGCCCAGCCCCAGGTTGATGAAGCTCTCCTGGCTGCCTTCGTGGGTGACATCGGTAATCAGGTAATCCTGATTGAAGCCGGGGTTGTAGTGGTCTTTCAGGGTGAAGGTGTAGCCGGGGCGGATGCCGGGAATGGCGCTTTCGCCGCTGAAAACGCGCTCGCGGCAGCGTAGCGCTTCGGCGCGGATTTGGGCGAGACGGGTGGCGTCGGCGTCATCCTCTACATCTTCATCGGTCAGATACACGTCGCCCAGACCATCGGGCGATACGTCCGCCATGCCGACGATGGGCTTGTTGGGGTTTTTCCAGCTATGGCTGCGGATGACAACACGCTTCGGGCGTTGCGTCTGGGTGAGTGAGAAGGCGAGCAGGATTTCACGGACATGCTTACCTTCCAGCCCGGTGAGTGGAGAGTAAGCCAGCACCGGGTCGTCCGGCAGGGCGCTATGTGCGATAGGGGCATCGGCAAAACAAACGGTATCGACCTTTTCGCTTTGTGCGAAATAGAAATACGCGCCCTGATCTTCCAGCCGCCAGCAGAGGTAATCGTAAATACTTTCGTCGTACTGCATGGCGAAATCCCGTTTGGGATAATCGCTGCGGGTGAATTCCATGTTGTGCGGGAAGGTGAAAAATTCCTGCGAGCGCAGTAGTTCCTCAACCGTGTCTTTCAGGGTTTGTTCAAGAAAAATCCAGCTTTGCACAATCTGGGTCATTTTCCAGAAGGTGGGGCGCAGTTCAACCGTGTAATAGCTGTAACCGTTGAAATAGCCACTCTGCTGCGCTTTGGCGGGATAGCCGCAAAACACTGCCTCGCGCCCATTTTCACGCAGGATGCGGAAAGTCGCCCGGTCAGAGAGCAGCTTGCCAATATCGAGCGCCGGGTTGGGAGAAACCAGATCGATGGTGAAAGAAAACAATTCGTTCAGACCTTCGCTGCCCTTGAAACGGATGACGTGCAGGGTTTCTTGCGGCAAAGCCTGGGAAGTGAAACGGAAAAGTTCGGTTTCGAAGGTCGGGCTGTTCGTGTTCATGCTTGACTCCTTGAGTAGTGCTGCTCTGTCTTCTGATACACCACCACCGGAATTGTTGGCGCTGTCTCAGGTGGGGCAAGGTGACAACCGACGCGCAGCTTTGCACCCAGCGTATGGCCTGTGGGCGAGGCGGCGGCAGGGTGCAGTACCAGATCGAATTCCAGTGCTTCGTCTATGTAACGGTGTACGTGGGTGCATAGCCTGAGGTAGCTCGCTTCACCGTATAGATAAAATTGCAGACGCGCTTCGGGGAGGTCTTCGAGGTGAATGCGGATTTTGCCTGTGACATCAGCGATGCGCTCGCCAACGAACAGATTTTCTCCAATACGTGTATTGGTTAAGCCCAGGCGGCAGCGTTGGTCGTGGGGAATGCGCGCCTGACGCGGAACGCATTCTTCGACCCAGATATTCGGCCACGGCAATTCACTTTCCAGATAGCGCGCCAGCCCGTCGGCGGTACGCGCCTGAATGAGCAGTTCCACCGCCTGCGGACGCGGTGGGCGACCCGGGTGCAGTTCGGGGTAGGCTTGCCCCATCAGGCAGTAGAGCATGTGTTGCAAGTCTGCATCGCCTTGTTCAACGAGACGGCGGGCGTAGTCGTAATGACCTTCGGCGCGGCAGAACAGGTGGGCGATGCGGTTGTTGATCAGGTCAAGAAAATCCTTGACCACATCCCGGTCGGCACGAGCTTCACTCAGTAGTTCTTCGGTGTAGAGCGTGGGCAATGGCCCCAGAGTGCTGTAGAGGCCAATCTGGGTATTTTCGATGCAGTAGCGCTCAGCGGGGAATTGCGACTGTTTTGCCTGTTGTTCATCCTCATTCCCGTCGTCCATGACGACGCGCTCTCGGGTGAGGGCGACGACTTCGCTGGTCGGGAAGGCGAGGGAGAGCCAGGGGACGATGCGGATATGTCGTTCGATTTCTCTGAACGGCACATCTTGTCGGGTGAGTTCCAGACTGAGCAGGCGCAGTACCTGCTCCAGAGAAAAGCGGGCTGGATATTGCGCAAGAGCGGTCTTGATGTCGGTTTTCATGCCAGTTGCCGGTCGCCCATGCGCGGAGGCCATTCCAGGTGTTCCCCGCTACCCGCCACATCAAGAACGAGGCGGGCGTAATTGTTGATGGAGGTGAAGCCGCTGAAAAATCGGTCAAGGGTATTGGCGAACAGGAACATGCTGCCAAAGGAACTGAAGCCCGTCGGATCCAGTACCAGCGAGAGGCAGCGTCCACGGTAAAGCCGTCCGCCGAACAGGCGGTCTTCTTCCGTGCTGGAGAATTTCAGGATGGCGTTGCAGCAACGCTGGTTGGTAGCGGCCAGTTCCGGGGCTGCGTTGGCATCGCTGATATAGAGCTTCAGCATGGAACGCAGGAGGCTGGCTGAGGCTTGTGGCAGAAGGTGCGCGCCAAGGTGCGAGAGGTACAGCCATTGCTCCAGATCGCTTCCCGGTCTGGGCAGGACGGGGGTCGGCACCGTGATGTTGGCGAAGCTCGCCTGCACCGGGGAATCGTCGGTGGGCAGACAGATGTCTCCAATGCGTAATGCATTGGGTGCGTCGCGGTTGCAGCAGGTCAGTTCGATGGACAGGACGTGTTTTTGCAGCGCGTCCATGCCACCATCGGTCTCGGCGTAGAGCGGGGTAATCCAGTAGCGGGAAGCTTCGTTGCCATCACTGTCAGAGAGAAAACGGGTGCTGTAGAGCAGCGGCGCGACGACGGCGCGGGTCAGTTCGTAGGGGTGGTAAGGCTCTACCCGTCCGCCGGGAAAGAGACCTGTCACACGGGTGACGGAGAGGATGTCTAGATTTTTCGCTTCCTCATCCTGAGGATGTAACGGGTATTCCACCTGGGTGTGGTCGATATTCAAGGGTTCAGCAAAGGCGCTGAAGACATTGCTTGCCAATACTGCGCCGAGTACAAAGCTTGAGCGCTTGAATTCCGGAATGCGCTCAAAGGGGGGCTTCAGGCAGAAAGTGATTTCCAGCGTGCTGCCCCCTGCCACGCCCGGCAGGCTTGCCAAACCCTCCAGTCGCAGAAAGAGTAATTGTTCCGGTAAATAGAAATAGCGCAGAATTTCCATGTAGGCGCGATTGCGGCTGCGGTCTTCCGGCAGGCGACTGTCGTGCAAAGGGAAAAACTGTTGTTGCACGGCACTGGCGGGCAAGTGGTGAATGCTTGCGCCTACCTTGATTTCCAGATGGTCGAGCTGCCGCAACAGCACAAAAAAACGTCCTGCCGCATGATTCGCCGCGCCCGCCAGATGCAGCACCAGCGGGGCATTGCTGCCCTGCCCGGCGAAGGGGCTGCCGGAAAGTGTCAGCGATACCCGGAAATACGGCGAGCCTGAAGGCTCCTCGGTACGCACGGTGACAACATCGGCGGGCGGAACCAACAGCTCGTGTTCTGTGCTGTAAAGGCATGTCACGCCCCCCACCGGACGTGAGGCCAGTCGCGTACCACGCGGCACACGCAGCACTTCCTCAAATCCTGGCAGGCGCAGGAAACGCATGATGCTCATCGAAGGGAGTGGCAACAGCGCCTGCGGGAAGGTCCAGCGCAACAGGTTTTGTAACAGATTGGGCGCGTTGCGGCTCAAATGCTCACGGATGCGGGCGGTGAGAAAAGCGCTTCCTTCCAGCACGCGCTCGACATCCGGGTCACTGCTTGATCCGGCCAGCATTGGCGCCAACGCCGGATATTTCTTCGCAAAAACAACCGCATCTCCGCGCAGGGCTTCGAGTTCTTCTTCGAAGAAGTGTTTCATTGTTTATTCCAGCGTCACGGTACATTGTCCTTCGGCATCAATGTCCAGGCGAGCCAGGTGGTAAGGGGGCAAGCCCTGCTCCTCGCGTGCCCGGGCTTCGCCCATGCCTTGCAGGAGTTCTCTGGATAAACGCGGAAGAATATGCAAATTGAGGATGTATTCGATATTGCGTGCGCCGGTTTCCACCTCGGTACAGCGCGCGGCGATGCTGTCTGCGACAGCGGCGCTCCATTCCAGGGTGATTTTGCTGTTCGTCTGCAACTGCGTGGCGATGCGGCGCAGTTTTTGCGAAACGATGCTTTTCAGCGCGGCGTCGGACAGCGTGGCGAAAGGCAACAGCGTCATCCGCCCCACCAGCGCGGGCTTGAAGTGTTCGTTCAGGCGGGGGCGGATGGCTTCAAGAACGTCGCCCATCGTGTTCGAGTCTTCTTCCTGGGCAGCACGTTTTTCACGTAAAAATTGCTCAATGGTATCGGAACCCAGATTGCTGGTGAGCAGGATTACCGTGTTGCGGAAGCGCACTTCCTTGCCTTCGCCATCCTGCAACAAGCCTTTGTCAAAAACCTGATAGAACAGATTCATGATGTCTGGATGCGCTTTTTCGACTTCATCAAGCAGCACCACGCAATAGGGCTGCCGCCGCACGGCTTCGGTCAACATGCCGCCTTCGCCATAACCGACATAGCCGGGGGGCGAACCAATCAGGCGGCTGACGGTGTGCTTCTCCTGAAATTCGCCCATATTGACCATCACCATGTTCTTTTCCGAACCGAACAGCAGTTCAGCCAGCGCCAGCGCGGTTTCGGTCTTGCCCGTACCGGAGGGGCCGGTGAGGAGGAAGACCCCCAGAGGACGGTCGGGGTCTTTCAGCCCGGCCTTGGCGACCTGAATGCTGCGCGCCATGACGGAGAGCGCGTAATTCTGCCCCTGTACCCGGCGTGCCAGCAGGTCTTGCATTTCGCTCACCATTGCGGCCTGGTCCTGCGCCAGTCGTCCCAGTGGAATGCCGGTCCAGTCAGAAACTACCTTGGCGATGGCTTCCGGACCGACTTCGGAGAACAACAGACCGCCATCATTTTGCAGGCCTGCCAGACGTTCGGTTGCGGCAGTAAGTGCTTCTTTCAGGGCATTGGTATCGACAGGGGCTTCGGCAGGTGCTTGGGTAGCATCGGCGCCTTCCGTGGCTGGAGCAGGATTTTCCCGCGCGGCCCGCAGCGCCTCCCGTGCCGCGAGAACGGCTTCTGTTGCTTCCCGTTCTTCCTTCCAGCGTTGTTCCAGTTCGTCACGGCGAGTCGTGGTGGCGGTGACTGCTTCGTAAAGGGAAGCAAGTTGTTCATCATCTATGTCGAGCAGGTTGTCGCGGTCACGCTCCAGACTGGCGATGCGCCGTTTCAATCCGGCGAGTTCGCTCTCGGCATCTTCCAGAATACCGGGGCGGGCTGCCAGTGCGACTTTTACGCGGGCGCAGGCGGTATCCAACAGGTCGACCGATTTGTCCGGCTGGAAACGCCCGGAGATGTAGCGGTCGGCATAGTCGGCGGCGTATTCAATGGCGGCGTCACTGATGATGACGCCATGTGCTTTTTCATAGGCGGGCTTGATGCCGCGCAGAATCTGCTGAGTACTGGCAACCGAGGGTTCGGCGAGCGCGACGAGTTGGAAGCGACGCGCCAGAGCTGCATCTTTCTCGAAATATTTTTTGTATTCTTTCCAGGTCGTCGCCGCACAGGTGCGTAATTCGCCTCGCGCCAGCGCGGGTTTCAGAAGATTGGCGGCATCGGAGGTTCCGGCGCTGCCGCCCGCACCGATCAGGGTGTGGGCTTCGTCGATGAACAGCACGATCGGCGTCGGGCTGGATTTGATTTCGTCGAGCACACCTTTCAGGCGATTTTCAAATTCGCCTTTCATGCCTGCGCCCGCTTCCAGACTACCCATGTCGAGACCGATTAAACGAACACCCTTCAAGGTATCCGGCACTTCGCCAGCCACGATGCGCCCGGCTAAACCTTCGACCAGCGCGGTCTTGCCCACGCCGGGTTCACCGACGAGGATGGGATTATTTTTGCGGCGACGGGCGAAGATGTCCAACATGCTGCGAATTTCTTCGTCACGCCCGAACACAGGATCAAGCTTGCCTTCTTTCGCCTTGGCGGTGAAGTCTTCACAATAACGGGAAATGAAACCACCATCGCGCCCTGGCGCACCGACGCCTTCTGCCGCCGTCGGAGATGCCTTGGCAGCGGCTTCGTATTCGGTGGAATTGGCGGCGACGATGCGGTAATCGCGCAACCCGGCTTCGCGTGAAAAGCCATTCAGAATTTTTTCTGTGCTGCCTGCAAGAAAACGCCCCGGTTTCACCAGCACCGTCAGGAGCACCGAGCCGGAGGTGATGGAGCCTGCGCCCAGTTCCAGACTGGCAACCAGCCATGCATCCTGAAAGAGGTCGAGCAGCAGGGGGGAGAACACGGGTTTTCCTTGTGCTCCCGCCGCAAGCCCTTCCACATCGGCGGTGAGTGCCGCCAGCAATTTTGCCGTCTCGCCCCCTCCTTGCCGAACCAGCAGGGAGAATTCACTGGCAGGGTCTTCCAGCGCTTTCAGGAAAAAATGCTCCGTCGTAATTTCACGGTGTCCCATGGAAACGCACAGACCAGCAGCGTTGTTGAGATAGATGGTCGCTTGCCGCCCCAGTCGGTCGAGAAGAGAGCGAATGCCGACACTGATCATGATTGCACCCTGTCAGGAAAGAAAACGATAAAACGGCTGAACGTATGGGGGAATGCTCAGTGCGCTCCGCTTCGTTTAACGCGAATGCTTTTGAACGAAAGGCATGCGCACGGAGGATCCCCCTCTATGGTGCGGACAATCAAGCTTTCCAGTCGTCTACAAACTCGATGTTGCCATCGTTGTACGTCCAGGTAATCTTGGAGTAGGTAAAGGAGATTTCTTCGTGGTCGTGGTAGGGCTTATTGTCGGGCAGAAAGGTGAGGGGGGTGAATTCCCGTGCGTTGACAATAATGGCCTCTTCCAGTTTGATGGTGAAATACTTTTCTTCGGTACCGTCAGGTTTGATGCGGTACTGATCCAGCGTCACTTCAAGCTGTTCACCGGTGCTGACCGCCTTGAAGAGCTTGGGCGTAGAAGCATCCTTGTGTTTGACGATGGTTAGCGGATGGTGAATGCGCTGTCCGGTAGGCAGCCCGGTATGGGTGTCCTTGGGGATTTCTACGGTGTGTTCGATGGAGTAGACGAGAATTTTGTCTTTCTTGTCACCACCTTGCGGGCTGTCGCCCTTGATGTCGCCTTGGGTTTTGCCTTTAACGGCCAGATATGCGGTCAGTGCCATGTTATTGCTCCTTCATATTTACTACGACGGAATCACCGTGTTGCCGGATTGTTTGCTAGCTGATTCTCCCCGGTCACGGTGGGGGGTACGCTCCAGCTCTGCCAGAGCGCAAAAACTACGTTAAGGTTCGTTTCTGGATCAGGTCTTGTCCAGCTTGCCTACCAGCGACAGGGTGAAATCCGCGCCGGCATACTTGAAGTGCGGTCTCGCCTTGATGCTTACTGAATACCAGCCGGGATTGCCCGCTACGTCGTTCACCTTGATTTCTGCCATACGCAAGGGTCTGCGGCTGCGCACCGACGGATCGGGATTGTCCATCTCGGTGACGTACTGGCTGATCCACTTGTTCAACTCGGCTTCCAGGTCGCCGCGCTCTTTCCAGGATCCAATGTTTTCCCGTTGCAGCACTTTGATGTAATGCGCCAGTCGGTTCATGATCATCATGTAGGGCAACTGGGTGGATAGGCGATAATTGGTTTCCGCAGTCTTGCCTTCCGGGGTGTTGGGGAAGGATTTCACCTTCTGGCAGGAATTGGCGGAGAAGAAAGCGGCGTTGTCGGAACCCTTGCGCATGGTGAGCGCGATGAATCCTTCTTCCGCCAGCTCGAATTCCCGACGTTCGGAAATCAGGGTTTGTGTGGGAATCCGCGTCTGTACTTCACCCATCGCTTCATACTGGTGCAGCGGCAGGTCTTCCACTGCGCCGCCACCCTGCGGCCCGATGATGTTGGCGCACCAGCGGTAATTTGCAAAGCTGTCCGTCAGCTTCGAGCCAAGGGCGAAAGCGGTGTTACCCCAGCAATAATCCTTGTCCTTATCCTGTATGCTCTCCTCATAACTAAAGGTTTTGGTCGGATTGTCTTTGTGGGAATACGGCTGGCGCAACAGGAACTGCGGCATGGTCAGACCCACCGAGCGCGCATCGTCGCTTTCCCGGAAGGCTCGCCATTTTGCGTACTGCGGTTGTTCGAAGATGGACTTCAGGTCTTTCAGGTTGGGTAATTCCGACCACCGTTTAATCCCGAAGAATGAAGGATCTACTGCCGAGATGAAGGGCGCGTGCGACATGGTGCTGACTGAGGCCGCATAATTCAGCAATTCCATATCCGGTGCGCTGGCGCTGAAATCATAATTGGCAATAATGCCACCGAAAGGCTGACCACCGAATTGCCCGTATTCCGCCGTATACACATGGCGGTACAAGCCACTCTTGGTGATTTCCGGCGCATCTGCGAAATCGTCGAGCAAATCCTGCTTGCTGACATTCAGGATTTCTATCTTGTTGTTCTGGCGAAAATTCGTGCGATCAACAAGAAACTTCAGCGAGCGCCAGGCGGATTCCAGCTTCTGGAAATTGGCGTTGTGCAACACGGCATCCAGTTGTTTGGAAATCTGCTTGTCGAGGTCGGCGATCATGTCGTCGACCAATTGCCCGGAAACTTTAACACCAACTTTATCCGGCGAGGCAATGCCCTTGATAAAGGCTGCCAGACCTTCCTTTGCTACCGAGTAAGTTTCATCACCCGGTTGTAACGAGGTAGCAGAAATGATGTCGTCCAGTAAGGATATTCCGCTCGTTGCACCAGTGGCGACGGCATCCTGTTGCAGGTTTTCTTCAGCCATTCGTCATTCCCCCTTTTCGTCCAGCCCCAGTTCTTTTAAGAGCTTGGCGCGGGCGTCGGGGTCGTCGACCAGTGCCTGCACCTGCTTGCGGAATGCGGGGGTGTTCGCCAGCGGACTTTTCACCGCCTTCAACGCCTCGCGCAGGGCCATCAATTTTTGCAACGGTTCAATTTTTTGCACCAGTTGATCCGGCTCGAAATCTTTTAGTGAGGAAAATTCCAGATGCATCGCCAGCTCCCCGCCTCCCTCATTCAAGGTATTCGGTACCGTCAGATCAAGGTTCAGGTTCTGAGCCTTCAGTACATCGTTGAAATTATCCTTGTCGACAGCAATGGTTGGTCGATCTTCCACGGGACGCTCATCTGTTGCCTGCGTGAAATCGCCGACCACCAAAAGCTTCAGCGGCAGTTCCACTTCGTCCTGCGCGTCACCCGTTGCAGGCTTGTACACAATATTGACCCGCTCTTTTGGGGCCACTGAACCTTCTTTTGCCATGAAGACACCTCTTTGTAGAGTAAAAAACAGCACCAAAAACTGCGCCCGGTAAGAAAGACGCAGACCCGGAACACACCCGCCAAACTTCTGAAGCCTGCTGAAAAGCGTAATCAATTGTTCATATTTGTAAATTTAGTTTAAATCATAAACTCAAATAACGCGCTGATGCTAGCTTTTTCTACATATCATGGATGGGTTGCTGGTCAGAAATTGGATTTGATCGTGACCATGGACGACGCGACCAACGAGCACTACAGCATGTTCTTTGTGGCCGAAGAAGGGACGGTCAGCAGTTTCCTGGGGGGCGGGCGGTGATCGGGAGCCGGGGGATCTTCAGCACCTTCTACCCGGATCGGGAGAGCCATTACTGGCATACCTGCGGAAACGGGGGGCAAGGTGGACAAGAAGCATCTGACCCAATTCGCTCAGGCGATGCGGCGACTGGAGATCGAGATGATTGCCGCGTATTCACCCAAGGCGCGCGGACGTTCGGAACGGCAGTTCCGAACCTATCAGGATCGTCTGCCACGGGAATTGGCGCTGGCGGGCATCACTGACATGGCGGCGGCCTATCGCTACCTGACGGAGATTGACCAGCCCGCCTTCAACGCCGAATTCATGCAACCGGCGTGAAAGCGCCGTCAGCTTTATCCTTGCTTCCTGTATCGTCTGGAGGCGTTGCGACCCGTGTGGCAGGAGCAGCCCTCGTCCGCAGCCGCTTGCGCCAGATTACGCAGGATGCCGCATTCGCCGGCCTTGCGGCTGGCGTTGCAGGTTCTGCGTAGCTCGCACAATTGCTGTTCGAGCAGATGCAGCGACTCGATCTGCTGGTGGATGCGCGCAATCTGCCGGTCGACCAGGCGGTTGACTTCGTCGCAAGCCAACTCTGGATTGACATGAAAATGGCGCAGCAGGCGCACTTCCGGCAAGCCGATGCCGAGCGAGCGGCAGTGGCGGATGAAATTAAGCTGGGTGAGATGCGCCTCGGCGTAACGCCGGTAGCCATTCGTTTCGCGGGCGGGCGCGTCGAGCAGACCTTCCCGTTCGTAAAAACGCACCGTTTCCACGTCGCAGTCGCCGCGTTTGGCCAATTCGCCGATCCTCATCTCTGTCCCCCGCAAACACTTGACCCTAGAGTAACTACAGGCTTTGAAATGGCGACATTGTTGCACAGAAAGAATGAAGATGAATCCGCAAACCCGTTACCGCATCGACAGGATGGATTGCCCGACCGAGGAGCGGCTGATCCGCAAGCGTCTGGAAGTCATGGATGGCGTCATCCGTCTCGATTTCAACCTGCTGGCCCGCGAATTGACCGTGTGTCACCAGCTTGACGATCCGCAGCCGATTACGGCGGCGTTGGACGATCTGGACATGGCGCCGCACCTGCTTTTGGCCGATACGCCGAAAATCGCGCCGCAGCCGGTCATCGACGCCCGGCAGAAAATCGCGCTGGTCGTCGGCGGTCTGGCGGCGATCGGAGCCGAGGGACTTGCCTGGCTGAGCGGTCAGGAAACATCCGCGCCGGTCATGCTCCTCGCGGCCCTGTCGATCCTGAGCACAGGCCTGCCGACGCTGAAGAAGGGCTGGATCGCGCTGCGAAGCCGCACGCTCAACATTAATTTTCTGATGTCGCTGGCGGTCATCGGCGCGCTCGCCATCGGCAACTGGCCGGAAGCCGCGATGGTGGTTTTTCTGTTCGCGCTCGCCGAGACGATTGAGGCGTTGTCGCTTGATCGGGCGCGTCAGGCCATTCACACGCTGACTGCTCTGGCACCGGATACCGCCGAGGTGAAGCGCGGCGACGAGTGGCGTACGCAAACGCCGGAAGAGGTCGCCGTCGGCAGCCGCATCCGCGTGCGCGCCGGCATGCGCGTGCCGCTCGATGCACGCGTTGAGGCAGGCCACGCGACGCTCGACCAGGCGCCGATTACCGGCGAAAGCCTGCCGGTGGATAAACAGCCCGGCGATCCGCTCTACGCCGGCAGCATCGTCGCCGATGGCGTGGTGGAAGCGGTCGTGACCGCGCCCGCCGGTCAGAGCACGCTGGCGCGCATCGCCGCCGCCGTGCAACAGGCGCAGGCGCAACGCGCGCCGACACAGCGTTTCGTCGACCGCTTCGCCCGCATCTACACGCCCGCCGTCGTCGCCATCGCCATTCTCGTGGCGACGCTCGGCCCGGTGTTGACCGGAGGAACGTGGCGCGACTGGCTGTACGAGGCGTTGGTCATTCTGGTCATCGCCTGCCCCTGCGCGCTGGTGATTTCCACGCCGGTCACGGTGGTCAGCGGTCTGACGGCCGCCGCGCGGCGCGGCATCCTGATCAAGGGCGGCGTGCATCTCGAACGCGGCCGCCTGCTGAAAGCCATCGCCTTCGACAAAACGGGAACGCTGACTCGGGGACGCCCCGCCCTGACCGATGTCGCCGCATTGGGCGGCATGGCGGAAGAACACGCCTTGCGGCTCGCGGCCAGTCTCGACGAGCCAAGCGCGCATCCGGTGGCGCGCGCGCTGGTGAGCGGCTGGCGGGAACGGCAACCCGGCGTGACGCTGGAATCCGTCACCGCCTTTGCCGTTCTGCCGGGGCGCGGCGTCCGGGGCGTCATCGACGGCAAGGCATGGCAGCTTGGCAATCACCGCTGGATTGAGGAATCCGCTGTCTGTTCGCCGGAACTGGAAGCGCGTCTCACGGAGGTCGAACAAGCGGGCAAGACAGCGGTCGTGCTGTTTTCAGCCGATGGCCCGGCAGCGTTGTTCGCCTTGAGCGACCTGCCCCGCCCGGAAAGCGCGCAAGCGGTTGCCGATCTTGCCGGGCTGGGCGTGCGAGCGATCCTGCTGAGCGGCGACAATCCCGCCGCCGTCCGATCCATCGCCGAACGCCTCGGCATCGAAGACGCGCGCGGCAACCTGCTGCCTGAAGACAAGCAGGCCATCATCGCCGAACTGAAAACGCGGCACGGCGCGGTCGGCATGGTCGGTGACGGCGTAAACGACGCGCCGGCGCTAGCTCAGGCCGACATCGGCATCGCCATGGGCGCAGCCGGAACCGCCACCGCACTGGAAACCGCCGATGTCGCCATCATGGACGACGATCCCCGCAAGGCCGCGCGCTTCATCCGCCTGAGTCGGCGCGCCATGAGCATCCTTCGCCAGAACATCGCCTTCGCGCTGGGCATCAAGGCCCTCTTTCTCGCACTCGCCCTGACCGGTCAGGCGACCCTGTGGATGGCGGTCTTCGCCGACATGGGCGCGAGCCTGCTGGTTGTGGGCAACGGCTTGCGTCTGCTGCGCGAATGAGGCGCGGGACAAACGACAGACGGAAAACCCGGGTTTGACAAAACCCTGCAAAGTCGTTGACACCTTCCCAAAACCCTGCCAGAATCCGCGCTCTTTGTTTCTCGCCGCCTTTTCGGGCTGCGGGTCGGATTAACTCTCCCTCACGGGATCCAAGACTGTCCGCCTTCAGAGGCGGGATAAGTTGGAGTGAAAAATGATTCAGATGCAAACGGTTCTGGACGTGGCCGACAATACCGGCGCGCGTTCAGTGATGTGTATCAAGGTGTTGGGCGGTTCCCGTCGACGCTATGCGAACATCGGCGATGTGATCAAGGTCAGCATCAAGGATGCCGCGCCGCGTGGTCGCGTCAAGAAGGGCGATGTCTATAACGCCGTGGTGGTGCGTACCGCCAAGGGCGTGCGTCGTCCCGATGGTTCTCTGGTGAAATTCGACAGCAATGCTGCCGTGTTGCTCAACAACAAGCTGGAGCCGATCGGCACCCGCATCTTCGGGCCGGTGACGCGCGAACTGCGTACCGAGCGTTACATGAAGATCGTGTCGCTTGCACCGGAAGTGCTTTAAGGAACTCGCATGGAAAAGATTCGTAAAGGCGACGAGGTAATCGTCATCGCCGGTAAGGACAAGGGCAAACGCGGCAAGGTCAATCTGCGCGTGGATGCCGAACGTGTCGTGGTGGACGGGGTCAACGTCGCCAAAAAGCATGTGCGTCCCAATCCGATGAAAGGTGAGACGGGCGGCATCGTGGACAAGTTGATGCCCATTCACATCTCCAATGTGGCGATTTTCAATCCCGCCACCTCCAAGGCTGACCGGGTTGGCATCAAGGTGCTGGAAGACGGTCGCAAGGTTCGCGTGTTCAGGTCGAACGGCGAACTCGTGAACGCGTAAGGAAAACGACAACATGGCTCGCTTGTTTGAACAGTATAAAAAGGATGTGGCGCCGGCGCTGAAAACCCGCTTCGGCTACAAATCCGTCATGGAAGTGCCGCGCATCACCAAGGTTACGCTGAACATGGGCGTGGGCGAAGCGGTGGCGGACAAAAAGGTGTTGGAAAACGCCGTCGGCGACATGCTGAAAATCGCCGGTCAAAAACCCGTGGTGACCAGGGCGCGCAAATCCATCGCCGGATTCAAGATCCGCGATGGCTACCCGATCGGTTGCATGGTGACCCTGCGCGGCCCGCGCATGTATGAATTTCTCGACCGTCTGGTCAGCGTGGCGCTGCCCCGCGTGCGCGATTTTCGCGGCGTGGCGGGCAAGGGCTTCGATGGCCGTGGCAATTACAACATGGGTATAACAGAGCAGATCATTTTCCCGGAAATCGAGTACGACAAGGTCGACGCGCTCCGCGGGATGAACATCAGCATCACGACCACCGCGAAAACGGACGAGGAGTGCAAGGCACTGCTCGGCGCGTTCAAGTTTCCTTTCAAGAATTGAGGCAGACATGGCGAAACTTGCCCTGATTAACCGCGAAGAAAAGCGCCGTGCTACGGTGGCTCAATACGCGAAAAAGCGCGCGGCGCTGTTGGCTGTCATCAGTGATGCCAGTCTTTCCGATGCCGAGCGTTATGAAGCCCGGCTGAAATTGCAGCAGCTTCCCCGTAACGCCAGCCCTTCCCGGCTGCGCAATCGTTGTCAACTCACGGGGCGTCCCCGTGGCGTATTCCGCAAGTTCGGCATGTGCCGGAACAAGATCCGCGAATTGGCCTTCGAAGGCCAGATCCCGGGTGTTGTCAAGGCGAGCTGGTAAGCCAAGGAGAATTAAGATATGGCGATGAGCGATCCGATCGCGGACATGCTGACCCGCATCCGCAATGCCCAGATGGCGGAAAAAGCCGCTGTGGCGATGCCTTCTTCCAAGCTCAAGACGGCAATTGCCGCCGTGCTGAAGGAAGAGGGTTATGTTGAAGACTATGCCGTCAAGCCGCAACCCGGCAACAAGGCGACGCTGGAAATTGCCCTGAAGTATTACGCGGGCCGTCCGGTTATTGAGCGCATCGAACGCGTCTCCAAGCCCGGTCTGCGGATTTACAAGGGTTCCGAGGATATTCCCAGGGTCATGAATGGCCTGGGGATTGCCATTGTGTCGACGCCCCGGGGCGTGATGACGGACCGCAAGGCGCGCGCTACCCGTGTGGGCGGCGAAGTGCTCTGCGTCGTGGCCTAAGGAGAAAGCATGTCCAGAGTTGGTAAAAACCCGATTCCCCTGCCAGCCGACGTCGAAGTCAGGGCAAGCGCAGCGGAAATCAACGTCAAGGGGCCGCTGGGCTCCCTGACGATCACGGCGCACCCGGCGGTTTCCGTCAAGGTGGAAGGGCGGAGCGTGCTGTGCGAACGCATTGCCGGCGTGGAAAACGCTTCCGCCATGTGGGGCACCCTGCGCGCGAATCTGAACAACATGGTGATCGGCGTCAGCAAAGGCTTTGAAAAGAAGCTGACGCTGGTTGGCGTGGGCTATCGCGCCCAGGCTCAAGGCGACGCCGTTAACCTGAGCCTCGGTTTTTCGCATCCGGTGGTGCACAAGATGCCCGCTGGCGTGAAGGTGGAAACACCCTCGCAAACCGAGATCGTAATCAAAGGGATGAACAAACAACAGGTCGGCCAGGTGGCCGCCGAGATTCGCGCGTATCGCAGTCCCGAACCCTACAAGGGCAAGGGCGTGCGCTATGTCGACGAAGTGGTTGTTCTCAAGGAAACCAAGAAGAAGTAAGGGTGGCATATGCTTGACAAGAAACAAGCGCGTTTGCGCCGTGCCCGTAAATCCCGGGCCAAAATCGCCGAGCTTAAGGCTGTGCGCTTGTGCGTGAATCGCACGAACTTCCACATTTACGCTCAAATTATCAGCGCCTGCGGGAGCAAGGTTCTCGCCGCCGCTTCCACTCTGGAAGCGGAAGTGAAGAAAAATGCGCCCAATGGCGGTAACAAGGCTGCGGCCAGTGTCGTCGGCAAGTTGATCGCCGAACGCGCCAGGGCTGTCGGCATTGAGACCGTGGCGTTTGATCGCTCCGGTTTCCAGTATCACGGTCGCGTTCAGGCGCTGGCCGAAGCCGCCCGTGAAAACGGTCTCAAATTCTGATTCCGGGCAACGGACGAGCTTAGGACGAGGTTAAAAAATGGCTAAACCGAATAGCAGCAACAAAAAAGGGCAGCAGCCCGAAGAACGTGATGACGGTCTCCGGGAAAAGATGGTTTCCGTCAATCGCGTCACCAAGGTGGTGAAGGGGGGTCGGATTCTCGGTTTCGCGGCGCTCACCGTGGTGGGCGACGGCGATGGCAGCGTCGGCATGGGCAAGGGCAAGTCCCGCGAAGTGCCGGTGGCCGTGCAGAAAGCGATGGAAGAAGCCCGTCGCAAGATGTTCAAGGTCAGCCTGAAAAGCGGCACCTTGCATCACACCGTGACCGGCAAGCACGGCGCGACCGAAGTGATGATTCAGCCTGCGCCCGATGGCACCGGCATCATCGCGGGCGGCGCCATGCGCGCTGTCTTCGATGTTGTCGGCATCACCAACGTGGTGGCGAAGGCGCACGGCTCCACCAATCCTTACAACATCGTTCGCGCCACGCTGAACGGCCTGTCGCGCATGAACACGCCTGCCGAAATCGCCGCCAAGCGGGGTAAGCGCGTCGAAGAAATTCTGGGGTAAGACATGTCTGAAAAAACGCTCAAGGTCACGCTCGTCAAGAGCATCATCGGAACCAGGCAATCCCATCGCGCCACCGTGCGTGGTCTGGGGTTGAAGAAACTGAACCAAACGGTGCAACTGGAAGACACGCCCGCAGTGCGCGGCATGATTCACAAGGTTGCCTATCTTCTGAAGTACGAGGGTTAACAAGATGCGTCTGAATACCATTAAACCCGCCAAAGGCGCCAAACACGCCGCCAGGCGTCCCGGTCGCGGCATCGGCTCCGGCCTTGGCAAGACCGGCGGTCGCGGTCACAAGGGTCAGAAATCCCGCTCCGGCGGTTTCCACAAAGTCGGCTTTGAAGGCGGTCAAATGCCGATTTATCGCCGTCTGCCCAAGCGTGGTTTCTTCTCCCTGACGCGCGCCCGCAATGTGGAAATTCGTCTTTCCGCGCTGAACGCGCTGCCGACCGACGACATCGACTTGCTGGTTCTGAAACAGGCCGGGCTGGTCGCGGGCGATGCGCTTTCCGCCAAGGTCATTCTGGCCGGGGAGATTACCCGCAAGGTGAATCTGAAAGGCGTTGGCGCGACCAGAGGCGCGAAGGCGGTCATCGAAGCGGCTGGCGGCAGCGTCGCCGCCGCCTGAATGTGACTTGTGACGGAAAATTGAGGAACGGATCTTGACAGCAGCGAATTCTGGTCTTGCGGGCATGGCTTCCAGTGGAAAATTCGGCGACCTTCGGCGTCGCCTGATGTTCCTGCTGGGGGCGATGGTCGTTTACCGTATCGGTACGCACATTCCGGTTCCGGGCATCAATCCCACAGTGCTGGCCGAAGCGTTTCAGTCGCAGCAAAACGGCATTCTGGGCATGTTGAACATGTTCTCCGGCGGCGCCCTGGAGCGCTTTACCATTTTTGCGCTGGGCATCATGCCTTACATTTCCGCGTCCATCATCATGCAGTTGATGGCCGTCGCCATTCCCCAACTCGAACAGTTGAAAAAGGAAGGTGAGGCCGGACGTCGCAAGATTACCCAATACACCCGTTACGGCACCCTGTTGCTGGGTTTCGTGCAGGGTTTGGGCATCGCCATCATGCTGGAATCCCAGCCCGGACTGGTCTACGATCCCGGCTTTGCGTTTCGCCTGACCACCGTTCTCACCCTGATTACCGGCACCATGTTCCTGATGTGGCTGGGCGAGCAGATCACCGAGCGCGGTCTGGGTAATGGTATTTCGCTCATCATCTTCGCCGGTATCGCCGCCGGATTGCCGGCTGCCATTGGCGGACTTTTTGAACTGGTGAGTACGGGCGCCATGCATCCTCTGGTCGCCATCATCATCTGTCTGCTGGTGTTGGCGGTGACCTTTGGCGTGGTCTTTGTCGAGCGTGGTCAGCGCAAGATTCTGGTCAATTACATGAAACAGCATGTCGGCAACCGCGCGTATGGCGGTCGTCAGTCTTCGTATCTGCCCCTGAAGCTCAATATGTCCGGTGTGATTCCGCCCATTTTTGCTTCCAGCATCATCCTTTTCCCGGCGATGGCGGCAAACTGGTTCGGTTCCAGCAACTCGATGACCTGGCTGAAAGACATTTCCAGCGCACTCTCGCCCGGGCAACCGATTTACGTGCTGCTCTACGCGACCGCGATCATCTTCTTCTGTTTCTTTTACACGGCGCTGGTGTTCAATTCCAAAGATACCGCCGACAACCTGAAAAAGAGCAATGGCGTCATTCCCGGCATTCGTCCCGGCGAACAGACTGCACGCTACGTCGACAAGATTCTGATGCGCCTGACCATGGTGGGCGCGGTGTACATCACTCTGGTTTGCCTGCTGCCGGAATTCCTGATCCTGAAATGGAATGCCCCCTTCTATTTCGGCGGCACGTCGCTGTTGATTATCGTGGTGGTCACCATGGACTTCATGTCCCAGGTGCAGGCTTATATCATGTCGCACCAATATGAAGGTCTCTTGAAGAAAGCGAACTTCAAGGGCGGCAACCCCTTGTTGCGATAAAGCAAATGGCGAAAGAAGACTCCATCGAAATGCAGGGCGAGGTATTGGAAAACCTGCCCAACGCAACCTTCCGGGTCAAACTGGAAAACGGGCATGAAATTCATGCCACGATCTCCGGCAAGATGAGGATGCACTACATCCGCATCCAGACCGGCGACAAGGTGACGGTGGCGTTAACCCCTTACGATTTATCACGCGGACGCATCATTTTCCGCGCGAAATGAAAGATTCTCTACGCGTAACCCCGGGAGAGACGGGAAACACGGCTGCTTCCCTGACCTTCTGTTTTTAGGAGCTGTAAAAATGAAAGTATTGCCTTCGGTGAAGCGTATTTGCCGCAATTGTAAGGTGATCCGCCGTAAAGGCGTCGTGCGGATTATCTGCAAAGATCCGCGCCACAAACAGCGCCAGGGCTGATTTTCAGTCCCGGATGAGTTGGATTTTTTAATTTTGGCATCGTTGGAGTGAAACAATGGCCCGTATTGCAGGGGTAAACATTCCGAACCACCAGCACGCAGAAATCGCGCTGACCTCCATTTATGGCATCGGTCGTTCACGCGCGCAGAAAATCTGTGATGCGGCTGGCGTCGTTCGTTCAATCAAGATCAAGGACCTGTCGGACGCCGACATGGAAAAGCTGCGCGACGAAGTGAGCAAATTCACCGTTGAAGGTGATTTGCGCCGCGAAGTGACCATGAGCATCAAGCGTCTGATGGACCTGGGTTGTTATCGTGGTCTGCGTCATCGCAAGGGCTTGCCCTGTCGCGGTCAGCGGACTCGCACCAATGCGCGTACCCGCAAGGGGCCGAGCAAGGCCATCGCTGGCAAGAAGAAATAACAGGAACTGATATGGCTAAAACCACCCAAAAAGTTCGCAAAAAAGTTAAAAAGAACGTGGCGGAGGGCATTGCCCACATCCACGCCTCTTTTAACAACACCATCATTACCATCACCGACCGTCAGGGCAACGCGCTCTCCTGGGCAACGTCTGGCGGCGCGGGTTTCCGGGGTTCCCGCAAATCCACGCCCTTTGCCGCCCAGGTCGCTGCGGAAGCCGCAGGCAAGGCCGCGCAGGAATGTGGCGTGAAGAATCTGGAAGTTCGCATCAAAGGCCCCGGCCCTGGTCGTGAATCTTCCGTTCGCGCCCTCAATGCCTTGGGCATGAAGATCACCGGCATCACCGATGTGACGCCGGTGCCCCATAACGGCTGCCGTCCGCCTAAAAAGCGTCGGATTTAAGGAGTAGAACGTGGCTCGTAATCTTGATCCCAAATGCCGCCAATGCCGTCGCGAAGGGGAAAAACTGTTCCTCAAGGGCGAAAAGTGTTTTTCCGACAAGTGCGCGATTGAACGTCGCGCCTATGCCCCCGGTCAACACGGCCAGAAATCCGGCGCGCGTCTTTCCGACTATGGCGTGCATCTGCGCGCCAAGCAGAAAATCCGTCGTGTTTATGGCGTACTCGAAGGCCAGTTCCGCCGCACCTTCGCCGAAGCCGAGCGTCGTAAAGGCCAGACCGGTGAAAACCTGCTGCAACTGCTGGAAGCCCGGCTGGACTCCGTTGCCTACCGTATGGGCTTTGGCGCTTCCCGCGTCGAAGCGCGTCAGGTTGTGCGTCACAACGGCGTGCTGGTGAACGGCAAGCGGGTGAACATTCCCTCTTACACCGTGCGTCCGGGCGACGTGGTCACGCTCACCGCGAAAGCGCGGGGACACCTGCGCGTCAAGGCTGCTCTGGAAGCGGCGGAATCCCGTGGTTTCCCGGAGTGGATCGCGGTTGATGTGAAGGAAGGCAAGGGCACGTTCAAGGCGATGCCGCAACGCGCCGAGCTTTCCCCGACCCTGAATGAAGGTCTGGTCATCGAACTTTATTCGAAGTAACTGGTTTGCCGGACAAGCCTCCAAGGTTTGTCCGGCGATATAGCAAAAGGATAGTCCATGCAAAACAATACTCTTCTGAAACCGCGCATCATTGATGTTCAAAGTGTCTCTCCGGTGGAGGCGAGGGTCGTCATGGAGCCCTTTGAACGCGGTTTCGGGCATACACTGGGGAATGCGTTGCGTCGCATCCTGCTTTCTTCCATGGACGGTTACGCGCCGACCGAA
Organism: Zoogloeaceae bacterium; assembly: GCA_031273565.1. Classification (GTDB taxonomy): domain Bacteria; phylum Pseudomonadota; class Gammaproteobacteria; order Burkholderiales; family Rhodocyclaceae; genus Azovibrio. Next base: position 22,525 of record JAISRR010000078.1, read on the forward strand.
GTTTCGATCGACGGCGTGCTGCACGAGTACTCCAGCATCGACGGCGTGGAAGAGGATGTCGTTGATATTCTCCTCAACCTGAAAGGTGTGGTGTTCAAGTTGCATGGCGGCGCTGAAACCCGGCTTAACCTGAAAAAGGAAGGCCCCGGCGTTATTCGCGCCAGCGATATTGAACTGCCGCACGATGTGGAAATCATCAACCCGGAACACGTCATCGCCCACCTGCAACCCGGCGGCAAGATCGCCATGGAACTCACGGTGGAAAAGGGTCGTGGCTATGTGCCCGGCAACATGCGTAACCTGAACGACGGCAAGACCATCGGCCAACTGGTGCTCGACGCCTCGTTCAGCCCGGTGAAGCGTGTCGCCTACGCCGTGGAATCCGCGCGCGTCGAGCAACGCACCGACCTGGACAAGCTGGTTGTCGACATCGAAACCAATGGCGTCATCCAGCCGGAAGAGGCCATTCGCGCCGCTGCCCGCATTCTGGTCAGCCAACTGGAAGTCTTCGCCGATCTGGAAGGCACCGCGCCCGCCGTGGAAGTCAGCAAGCCTGCACAGGTTGATCCCGTGCTGCTGCGTCCGGTCGACGATCTGGAACTGACCGTGCGTTCGGCCAACTGCCTGAAGGCGGAAAGCATCTACTACATCGGCGACCTGATTCAGCGCACTGAAAACGAGCTGCTGAAGACCCCGAATCTGGGCCGCAAATCCTTAAATGAAATCAAGGAAGTGCTCGCCAGCCGTGGTCTCACCCTCGGCATGAAACTGGAAAACTGGCCACCCGCCGGTCTGGAACGTATTTAAAGCAACAAGTAATACCCGTCAGGGACGCTTGCACAACATAGAAAGGATCAACCATGCGTCACCGTTTAGGTTTGAGAAAACTGAACCGCACCAGCAGCCATCGTCTGGCGATGCTGCGTAACATGACCGTTTCCCTGCTCCGGCACGAAGCGATCAAGACCACCCTGCCCAAGGCCAGGGAACTGCGTCGGGTCGTGGAACCCATGATTACGCTTGGCAAGAAACCCAGTCTGGCGAACCGCCGTCTGGCTTTTGACCGTCTGCGCGACCGTGAGATCGTCGTCAAGCTGTTCGATGAACTCGGCCCCCGCTACGTCAATCGTCCTGGTGGCTACCTGCGTATCCTGAAATGCGGTTTCCGCGTGGGCGACAATGCGCCCATGGCCTACGTCGAACTTCTCGACCGTCCCGAAGGCGAAGCCGTGGAAGTGGCGGACGAAGAAGCCGCCGCCTGATGTTCAGGGGAGCAGAATAAAATCCGGACGCGCGTCCACTCAGATGTCTGACCCATCGCAAAGCCTCCGAAAGTGGAGGCTTTGTCATGTATGGAAGGCGTTCTGGTTTTGGCCTGTAAAACCTGCCCGCCCGGATAAAATCGGGGAGCGCCTGTATGCTTCGTCAAGCCCATGTAAAGTTGTTTTTGCGCTTACGGGTTACCCAACAAACAGCACCTGAATCCGGGATTTTGGAGGTTGTAATGATCAATCCCGTTTTGCCTTACAAAACCCCCATCTCTGTCCTCGTTGTCATCCACACCCCGACGCTGGACATCCTGCTTCTGGAACGCGCCCTGCATCCCGGTTACTGGCAATCCGTCACGGGCAGTCTGGAAGCGGGCGAGACGCCTGCCGAGGCTGCCTTGCGCGAAGTTGCCGAGGAAACCGGCCTCCTCGTTCCAGCGCAACAATTGCGGGACTGGCGGCAAAGTCGGGAATTCGAGATTTTCCCTGAATGGCGACGCCGTTACGCCCCCGGCGTCACCCGCAATACCGAACACCTGTTTTCCCTGCAAATCCCCACCCGCCAGCGCATACGCCTCGCCCCCGCCGAACACCGCGACTCTTGCTGGCTGCCGCCGACAGAAGCCGCCGCCCGCTGTTTTTCCCCCAGCAACCGCGACGCCATTCTCCAGATCGCAAAGCTACCCGCTGATTCCTGCTGATCCCAAACTGGTGCTTCATTCCAGATTGGTGCGTCCGCAGGAGAGCGTCGCACCAACACAGTGCAAATCGCACGTTCAAATGGGATGGATGTCACCTAAAATAATGATTTTAAAACATTTATTCATCTGGCACGGAGCCTGCTAATACTCTGGCGCAAGGCTATATCCCATGGCTGCACCATATTTTGTTTCCAATCCAACGGGATTTCCGGTTGGCGGCGGAAGCAGGAAGCGCAGCATTTTTTTAAGCGAGGAACCACTCATGAAATTCATCACCGCCATCATCAAGCCCTTCAAGCTTGACGAAGTGCGTGAAGCCCTCTCCGCCATCGGCGTGCAAGGCATCACCGTGACCGAAGTGAAAGGTTTTGGTCGGCAAAAAGGGCACACCGAGTTGTATCGCGGCGCCGAATATGTCGTCGATTTCCTGCCCAAGGTCAAGATCGAGGCCGCCATTGCGGACGAGCTTCTGGATCAGGTCATCGAAGCCATCGAAAAAGCCGCCAGCACCGGCAAGATCGGCGACGGCAAGATTTTTGTCGCCGCGCTTGAACAGGTTGTTCGCATCCGTACCGGCGAAACCGGCAACGACGCTCTTTAAGGAGACTCCGCCATGAAACATTTATTTGCTTTACTGGCGCTGCTGGGCGCTGTCAGCCTGGGAACGCCTGCCTGGGCGCAAGAGGCCGCGACGGAGCCTGTCGCTGTCGAGACGACGAGCGTCAGCGCGGAAGTCGCCACCCCCGACGCCGAAGCGCCGGCTGGCGAAGCGCCTGTTGCCGAAGCGGAAGCGGGCACGCTGGATACCGGCGACACCGCCTGGATGCTGACCTCCACCATGCTGGTCATCCTGATGACCATCCCCGGTCTGGCGTTGTTCTACGGCGGACTGGCGCGCAGCAAGAACATGCTCTCCGTGCTCCTGCATGTGTTCATCATCTTCTGCCTGATGACCGTACTGTGGTGCATTTACGGCTACAGCCTGGCCTTCTCCGGCGAAGGTCTGTTCGTCGGTAATCTGGACAAGATATTCCTGAAGGGCATTACCATGGATGGGTTATCGCCCAATCTGGCGACCATCCCGGAATATGTCTTTGTTGCCTTCCAGTCCACCTTAGCCGCCATCACCACGGCGCTGATCGTCGGCTCCTTTGCCGAACGTATCAAGTTCTCCGCCGTCGTGATTTTCGCGATCCTCTGGTACACCTTCAGCTATGTGCCGATGGCGCATATCGTCTGGGGCGGCGGCTTCCTCGGCGCTGATGGCGCGCTGGACTTCGCGGGCGGCACGGTGGTGCACATCAACGCCGGTATTGCCGGTCTGGTTGGCGCTTACCTGCTTGGCAAGCGTATCGGCCTCGGTCGTGAGGCGCTGACGCCGCACTCCCTGACGCTCACCATGGTCGGCGCTGCCCTGCTGTGGGTGGGCTGGTTCGGCTTCAACGCCGGTTCCGCCGGCGCTGCCAACGGTCAGGCCGGTCTGGCCTTCGTGAATACCATTCTGGCGACCGCTGCGGCGACGCTGACCTGGATCACGGGCGAAGCCATCTTCAAGGGCAAGCCTTCCAGTCTGGGCGCGGCTTCCGGCGCGGTGGCGGGTCTTGTGGCGGTAACGCCCGCGGCGGGCTTCATCGGGCCGATGGGTTCCATCATCCTCGGCGTCATCGCCGGATTCGTCTGCCTGTGGGGGGTCAATGGCCTGAAGAAAATCCTCGGCGCGGACGATGCCTTCGATGTCTTCGGCGTGCATGGCGTCGGCGGCATCGTGGGCGCGATCCTGACCGGTGTCTTCGCGGCGACCGAGCTGGGCGGACAGGGCTACGGCGAGGGCGTGACCATGGCGTCGCAAGTCTTCGTGCAAGTCAAGAGCGTGGGCGTGACCATCGTCTGGTCGGGCGTCGTCGCCTTCATCGCCTACAAGATTGCCGACCTGTTCGTGGGGCTGCGCGTGCCGGAAGAAGAAGAACGCGAAGGGCTGGACATCACCACCCATGGCGAAACCGCCTACCATTTCTGAGCGGGTTTCTCTCTTCCTCTCTTTGGGCGCCTTCGGGCGCCTTTTTTATTTCATCAGGCGCCGTCGGGCGAGGATGAGGACGATGTTCCAGGCGATGAAGGCGACGGCGAGCAGGGCGGCGATGTGGGTCAGCGCCTCTGTCGGCCATTGACCCGCCATGAGGGGACGCGCCAGCGCCACGCCCTGCGCGAGCGGCAGCCACGCGCCCGCAGTCGCCAGCCAGCCGGGTAATTGTTCGGTGGGGAAGAAGACGCCGGAAATCAGGGTCATGGGCGTGATGAACAGGGTGAAGTAGTACATGAAAAAATCGTAGGAGGGAGCCAGCATGGTGCAAATCAGCCCCAGCGCGGCAAATGCCAGCCCGGTCAGCAGAATGACCGGCAACACAAGAAGCGCCAACGGGCCGTGCGCCAGCCCCATGCAACTGACGACCAGCAGGATGGACGCGCCGGAAAAAAGGGCTTTTGTCGCCGCCCAGAAGAGTTCGCCCGCCAATACATCGGACAAGCCCAGAGGCGTGTTGAAAATGGCCTCCCAGGTGCGTTGTTCCTGCATCCGGGCGAAGGCCGAATACAGGGATTCAAAGCTGGCGGCGTTCATGGTGGACGCGCAGATGATCCCGGCGGAAAGAAAGGCGACGTAAGGCTGACCGTCCAGCGAGGGCAATAACGCGCCCAGACCGTAGCCCAGCCCGAACATGTAGATCATGGGATCGGCCAGATTGCCGAGCAGGGACGGCAGGGCCATTTTTTTCCAGACCAGAAAATTGCGTCGCCAGACGGGCAGCCAGCCCGGAGAAAACCAGACAACCCGCATGCTCAGGATGATGGCGACGACGGCGGCGCGGATGCCGCCTGCTTCGCTACGATAGCCGCTGCCAGCGTGGAATACAGCGGCGGACTGATGAGCCGGGAAATACCGGCGGAAATCAGCGAAACGACCATCAGGCTGATGACTAGAGAATAGCCGTTAATCATTTCCATCACAATCAGAAAGGAAGTGAGCGGCGCTTGCGTGGCGGCGGCGAGAAAACCCGCCATGCAGAGCGCCAGCATCATGTTGCGGATGTCCTGTTGCTGCAACAGGCCATGCAGGTCATCCAAATTCTGCGCGGGCAGCAATTGCACGAGGTCATGGCCGATGCCCGCGCCGATGGACAGGGATGGCGCAAAGATGCCGCCGGGCAGACCGGAAAAATAGGCCGTCAGGGTCGCTATGAACTTGGCGGGCACGAAATACCAGTGCGCGCTGCCCGCCGGAGACATGGGGTCAGCATCCAGCAACGCCTGCGTCTGTTCCAGTCCGCCGCCGAATACCGCGCCGCCCGTAACCATGCCCAGTCCGGCGACCAGAAGACCGCAGAGGGCGGCGAACAGCACGGGACGCCGCGCGCGCAAATCGGCCAGCCGCCCCTTCCAGGCGGTCGCGCCCAGCACCATCATGCGTGAAAACAATCCGCCCAGCAGACCGCAGGCCAGAACGGAAAGCGCCACCGCCGCGAGTTGGTCGCTATCGCCCGCAATCATCAGGATGGCGCCAAAGTAATTGCCGCCGCTGCCTTTCAACGCCTGAGCCGTTACCCCCGCCAGAACGATGGCGGTAATGATGAGGCCGGACATGCGCGCCTCCACGCCCCGGCTCATTTCTTCGATGGCAAACATGATGCCCGCCAGCGGCGCGTTGAACGCGGCCGCGATACCCGCCGCCCCGCCCGCCACCAGCAGGTGATTGCGCTGAATGTGCAGGGAAGCCGGCAACCAGCGGTGGATGGCGTTCATCAGCGACGCGCCGATCTGCACGGTCGGGCCTTCGCGTCCCAGGGAAAACCCGCAGCCAACGGCGCTCGCGCCCACCAGTATCTTGCCGAAGATGATGCGTAACGAGAGCAGGGGACGCCAGTTCGGTATATGCCCTGGGTGACGCATTTCCGCCAACGCCTGCGGGATGCCACTGCCTTCGGCCCCGGGGAAATAACGGCGGGTCAGCCACACGCAGAACGCGCCGCCCAGAGGCGTCACCAGCAGGGGTAGCCACCAATATCGCGCCACCCCGCGCATAAATGTGGCGCTCAAGGTTTCCGACAATTCGACGAACAGCGCGGAGAGTAAGCCCACGCCAATCGCGCCGCCCCAAAACACCAGCCGTCCAAGCCAGATTTTGAAATAGGCGTTCCGACGACGCAACAACTGCGTCAGCAGACGACTTTGACGTTCGCTCAACATTTTTAGAACCTGTTGTAACCTAAGCGGAACATAGTAGTCCCTTCAGGTATTCGCCTTCGGGAAAATCGAGCGCCACGGGATGATCGGCCGCGCCGGACAGCCGCGCCACGATGCGGGCGTCGCGGCCTGCGTCGAGCGCCGCGCTCGCGATGATTTTCTGGAACAGTTCCAGGCCAACGCCACCGGAACAGGAATAGGTCATCAGCAATCCCCCCGGATTCAACAGGCGAAAGCCCAGCAGGTTGATGTCCTTGTAGGCGCGCGCCGCCCGTTGGGTGTGGGCGGCGGAGGGCGCGAACTTGGGCGGATCGAGCACAATCAGATCGAAGCCGCAGCCTTCCTGACGCAAGTCGCGCAACGCCTGAAACACATCCGCCTCCAGCCATTCTGCCCGTTCTGCGGGCAATTCCGGGTTCAGGGACAGATTGGCGCGGGCATGATCGAGCGCCGGGCCGGATGAGTCGATGGAGAGCACCGAAGCCGCTCCGCCGCGCAAGGCCTGCAACGAAAAACCACCAGTGTAGCAAAAACAGTTCAGCACGGATTTGCCCGCCGCCAGATGGCCGAGCCGGGCGCGGTTGTCACGCTGATCGAGATAAAAGCCGGTTTTATGCCCATGCGCGTAATCCACACCCAGACGCACGCCGTTTTCCACGATGCGGATTTCTCCGGCGGGCGCTTCGCCGTGGAGCCAACCGGTCGCCGCCGTCAGCCCTTCCAGCTTGCGCGTCCCGGCATCGGAACGCTCATAAATGCGCGCGCAACCGGTCGCCTGTATCAGGGCGCCCACCATCGCCTGTCGCCATTTTTCCGCCCCGGCGCTGGTCAGTTGCAACACCACGGTATCGCCATAACGGTCGGCGATGACACCGGGCAGGCCATCCGATTCGGCGTGAATCAGGCGCAGTCCTTCCTGTCCGGCCAGTTCCGGCAGGGCCTGGCGTCGCGCCACGGCAGCAGCGACCCGACGCTTGAAAAACGCGTCGTCGATGACCTCATCCGCATCAAAGCTCCACATCCGGCAGCGGATGCGCGAGTGTGGGCTGTACGCGCCCTTCCCCAGAACGCGACCATCGTGCGCGAGGATTGTCACCGTATCTCCCGCCCGCGCCCGACCCCGCAGGCTGTGCACCGCGCTGTCGAACAACCAGGGATGGCGGCGGAACAGGGAACGTTCCTTACCCGCCTGCAAAATCAGTTCAGCCATGAGAAAAATACCGGAAGCATGCGCCCATACAAAAAAGCCCCGGCACGCAAAGCTGCCAGGGCTTTCAGAAAGGAGACGGGCGAAAACTCAGCCCAACGCCTTGCGGTTACGCGCCTGACATTCGGCTTGATAGATGATGCGCATCATGGCGTTGCCTTTGCCACGAAAAACGCGCTTGCCTGTCTTGGAAAGACAACGGCGCTCGATGGAAGAACGGCGGGTACGGGTGATAGCCATGTGATACTCCAAAAGTTGTCGTGAAATCAAAAGGCCGCAGCAGCAGATACTGACGGCCTTTTGACATGTTGTTCGTTGGGGGGCACGCAAAAAATGTTTTATGCGTTCCTGTTTATCGGCCTCCCGGCGTTGCTGTTTTTTGAGCTGCCGACAAAGTCACCGTCAGGTGAAACGGGTGTGATGTCCGCCTGACGAACGGCGAATGATACGCTTAAACGGGTTTCCAGCCAAGTTTCATTTCGAGGTTGTCAGGGCAATCGCATTTGACTGACTCCGATGTCCTGGCCGCAAACACCATCATTCCCCTGCAAGGGAATGACGGCAGGTAGGGCGGGATCTACGATACCGCCCTACCTGAACCCGTCCTACCTGAACCCGCTCAGGCTGTGCTCCCAGGAGGCATTCGCGCCGTTGGTCGACGCGTTCGACTTTTTGGCGTGAAGCGCCGCAAACGATATTGCCACCTCATCAACCGCTGATGGCCAACGCGTTTCCTCAAAAGCTGACGACATCTGCGTGTGCGATTGCCCTGTCGAGGTTGTAGAGCGCAAGTCATCTGTCCGGTTTTATTCTTCGCCAGAGGAGGCGGACAAACCGCCACAGCAACAGATTGTTATCGTCACTTTTTCGCGGTTCCTGTCGTATTTTATGGGATGACACAAGACAAAAGCCGCATGGCCTTATAACTCAAGGTACCAGCGGCTTTTACAGGGTGTTGCAGGAAGTAGGGATGGTGGGGTGTCACAGGTTCGAACTGTGGACCTACGGATTAAGAGTCCGCTGCTCTACCAACTGAGCTAACACCCCACGACTTGAAGCGCCTGCTTGTAAAAAGAGGAAGGCATGATACCGAAACGGTGCACCCAATGCAATTTTTCATGTTTCCGACACCTGGGCGAGGCGACAAACGCGCTGACAAGCGGTTGATTTCAAACAAAACCTTCCGGGGCATCAGGGGGCGAAATCATTTTATCCGCCGCCCTGCCGGAAGGAATTCCCGGGAGCGCGGGGCTTCTGCCCCGCATGGCGTGTTGATGCAATCCCGCCAACCTTACCTTTGCCTTCTGCAAGAGACAGACGAAAGTTCGGTTCAGAAGACAGAGGACAGAAGACGGAAGACCGTTCAGTGAGCGGCAGCGAAGCTGCCGCATGAAAAAAGCCTCACGTTTCCGGCTCAAAAGGCGTAATTCACCTTCAAACTCCCCGTCACGCCCTCGCGCTTGCCGGTGTAGCCTTGAATACCCACGTCCAGCGACAGCGGTTTGCCGGGCGCGGGTTTTAGCGTCAGGCCGGCTTCCAGCAGGCCGGTATCGCCTTTCAGATCCGGCGTGTCCAGCCGGTAGCCGTGGATGCCGGCCTTGGCCTTGCCCGCGTACTCATGCTCCCACGCCGCGCCCGCGTAGAAGGCGACCGTCGGGTTCAGCGTCTCATCCCACCTTGCGCCCAGGCGCGTTCTGCGGGAGTCGATGGACTGGAATTTCACCGGCTCGCCGGTGGTCAGCGTCGCGGTGTCGCCCCCCTGATGGCTCCACAGGTATTGGCCGTAGAGTTTTAACGTGGACGATTCTCCCAGCTTCAGCCGATAGCCCAACCCCGCGTGGGCGCTGGTGTAGGTGGATTTGGTGTCGTAGGCGGCGCGGCGACCAAAGGCGTCGGTCAGGTCTTTGGCGCTGAAGTCCAGTTTCACCTTACCCGCGCGGGCGCTGGCTTCGGCGTACAAATTGCCGGTGGCTGTCTCCGCGAATTCCAGATGCGCGAGGATGCCGCCGCCGGTGTAGTCGGCGTCCCCCTTGCCGTGGACGCTCGCGGCGTTGTTAAAGCTGTTGTAGGTGCTGTAATCGCCTTCGCCGTGCTCGATGAAGGCGCCCAGCGTCAACTCGCCCGCGTTCAGGGCGCGGGAGGCGGAGAGGCCCGCGATCAGGGTGTAGCCGTCCA
>JAISRR010000011.1 GCA_031273565.1 Zoogloeaceae bacterium
CCATGCACCCGATGGAAAAAGGTGGGCATGAAATAGGCCAGCGGCAGACTGGACAGGGTGAGCAGGGACAAAACCAGATACACGAGCCAGAGCGAAGGCGTCCGCCGGATGAGCCGGACGCCTTCGAAGCGCCTTTTTACGGGAACCGCCCGCGTCGTTTCTGGCGCGGTTTCACGCCCTGCGGCAGCGGGCATGCCGTTCTGGTAATCCTCGCTGCGATAAATCAGCAGCGCCACGACGAAGCCGGGAATCGCCAGCAATCCCAAGGCATAGCGCCAGCCCAGATGGGTAGCGATGACGCTCCCGGCAATCAACCCGAAAATGACGCCAATGGACTGGCTCGACAGCAAAATACCCAGCGCAAGCTGGCGGCGGCGCAGGGGAAAGGCCGTGGCCGCCCAGGCGGTGGCGGCGGGCAGATAACCGGCTTCTCCCGCCCCGACCACGGCGCGGGAGAAGAGAAGTTGCGAAAAGTTCGCCGCCAGCGCGCCCGCGCCCGAAGCCAGACACCACAGCATCCCCATCAGCCCCGCCATTTTCGTGCGGCTCCAGCGGTCAATCAGAACGCTGGTCGGCAAGGCGAACAGCACCATGCACAAAGAAAGCGCGGAACTCAGCAAGCCCGATTGGGCGTCACTCAATCGCCAGCTTTCCTGAATGCGCGGCAGCACGGCGGCAATGACCATGCGATCCGCGAAATCGAAAATCATCAGGACGCAGAAGCAGGAAAAAATCCACCATGTCCGCCTTCTGCCAAACAGATAATCGTCGGGTTTTATCTGCTGCTTGTTTTCGCCCGCACCGCCTGAGCGCATAAAAGTCATGGTACTGACATTGGTTGAACAGGGGCGGGCATGATAGCAAGCAGGTACGCGCCGCTCAAGCAAAACGACCCGGCGCTTGTGAAAAACGTCGGGTCGCTCTGCTTTCAGGAGGGTGAAAACGATGTCGGCTTAAAAATCCAGTTTGACAGTCACGCCGATGGTGCGCGGCGCGCCTGTTGAGGCGATATAGCCGCCCGTCCCCAGCCGGCTGCCGAAGCCCGCCTGCATGAAGTAGCGTTTATCGAGCGCGTTTCTCGCCCAGATGGAAACATCCCAACTCCGCGCGCCGGCGCCGAACTGCCAGCCCGTGGCCAGATTCAGGAGACCATAGGCGGGAATGCGGGCATATCTGGAGGTGTCGATGTTGCCTTCCGATTCTGAACGCCAGGCGTAATTGGCGACGAAATACTGGTTGACGCTCTCGCCCACAAACCAGTCATAGCGTCCGCCGACATTGACAATCCACTCCGGCGCGCCGACCAGCCGCTTGCCCTTGAGGTTGCAAAAACCATCAATCGCGCCTGCCGCCTTTGCTTCCGCCGAGCAGGTCGCGTTGTCGAACTCGGTATAGCGGGCGTGGTTGTACGAACCGTTCAGGGTCAGCGACAGCCTGCGCACGGGACGCGCCTTGATGTCGAATTCCAGACCATAGGTTTTGACATTGCCCGCGTTGGAGAGCACGGACGTGGATCCTCCGGCGCCGTTATCGGCCCATGAGGAAGTCTGGTAATCCTTGATTTTGCCCAGAAAAAGGTTGCTGTTGACCTGCAAGCGCCGGTCGAACCATTCGCTCTTGAAGCCGACTTCAAAATTGGTCGCCGATTCCGGATCGATCTTGAGCGAATCCGGCCCCAGCGGCGACAGCGCCTGAGCGATGCCGCCAATATTCACGCTCCCGGATTTCTCGCCATAGGAGAGCAGGGTGTAGCCCAGGAAACGATCCGTAAAGCGATAGCTCAACGACGCCAACGCGGAGGGGCTGAAATCATGCACGCTCAGGTTGCCGGTATTGAATCCGACCGTGGCGGGCGTACCTTCCGCCCGATAGATGCGCCCTTCCTTGGTTTCATAGGTGCCGCGCAAGCCCGTGGTTAAATCCAGGCGGGGCGTCAGATGCCAGTTACTCTGACCGAACAGGGAAAAACTGTGGGTTTTCGATTCGCCCAAATCCCTGCTACGGGCAGGCGCGTTAGGACGAGTGCCGGGTTCCGTAAAACTTTCATTTGAAATCTCCTGCCAATAGTAATAAGCGCCGACCACATAATCAAAACTTTCGCTCCGGGGCGAGGCGAGTCGCAGTTCCTGGGAAAACTGCTTGTGTCTGGCGTTAACGCCGCTACTATGAGAAAAACTTACCGATGAGAAATCACCATCATTCTTGGGTCTGAAATCCCATTTACGCCAAGCGGTGATGGAAGTCACATCAAAGCCGTTCGCCAGATGCCAGTTCGCCTCCGCCGACACGCCGCCCTGATGCGTGTTCGCCTGCTGCAAGCCATCGAAATTCGCCTTGTATTTCTTCGGGTTGGTCGGGAGCGGCTGCCCACCATTGGCGATAGTCGCTGCCTGCCAGGTCAACGTTCCCAATGCGGCAGGCCCGAAACCATAAGGAACGCCTGTACCCTGATTGCCGTCTTCATGGTTGAAATCCGCGCTCAGGCGCAGGTCAAAGTTGGCATCCGGCTTCCAGAGAAACTGGGTGCGAATGCCTTCCCGATCGAATTTGCCATATGTTTTACCGTTGTAAGTATTCTTGACCCAGCCATCGTCGTGGGTTTTGGAGAGCGAAAGACGCGCCGCCAGCGTTTCGCTCAAGGGGCCGGAAAACGAAGCCAGGGTCTGATAATACCCCCGGTTGCCAGCAGACAGGGCAATGCTGCTTTCGGGCGTAAAAGTCGGCTTTTTGGTCGTCAGGCTCAACACCCCGCCGGTCGTGTTTTTGCCAAACAGGGTGCCTTGCGGGCCACGCAGCAAATCGACCTGCTCCAGATCCACCAGGTCAATCGCCAACATGCCGGGACGGGCGTAGAACACATTGTCGACATACAGCCCCACGGTGCCATCCAGCCCTTCGCTGGCAGGCGTGCTGCCGATGCCGCGCACGGCGACGGCGGATTGGCGGGAATGCACGAACGCCGCGTTGGTGCTCGGCAAAACCTGCTGCAAATCCTGCACCTGCGTGATGCGCTTGTCCGCCAGATCGTCGCCCCTGACCGAACTCATCGAAGTCGGCACCCGCTGCCCTTCTTCCTGCCGCCGACGCACGGTGACGGTAACCGATTCCAGCGCGGTCACCTCCTGCTCCTCTGTGGAGGTCTGACCGCTGACCGTTTGCGCGACGACCGGGAGCGGCAGGGCGGCGGTGAAGAGCAAAGCGGTCGCCCCGCCCGCATAAACCAGTGACTTCGTCGCCAAACTTCTTTTACGCCTGATTTTCAGGTTATTCATGTTGAACCTCACTTTTATTTGACGGCGCAATCTTAGCGAACAGGGATCATGAAAAATATCAACCCATTGACAGTCCACTATAAAAATAAAATTGATTTATATATCGACGCGCGAGGAGTCCATCTTATAAAAAACAAAATAACCATAAAATTAAAAATTCTATGCGTACCCCGGCATGATGGGTTAAAAATAATAAGCAAATCCGGGCATGAGATTTTCACACCCGGACTGATTTTTAATAGCTGAACGCGGCCAGACATGGTCACGCTCACCACAACTTCAACATAAAACACGAAAAGGAGCCGTACACATCATGTCGAACCGGAACGAAAACACGATCCATCCCGAAGTCCAGAAACTTGTCGAGCAATACACGCGCGGGCAGCTTCCGCGTCGGGAATTTCTCAAATCCGCCGCCAAATATGCCGTCGCCGGGATTACGGCGGAAGCGCTGGTCAGCGCCCTGACGCCGCGCGTCGCCAGCGCCGCACCCGCTGTAAAAGGCAAGGCGACGGATGAGCGCCCCAATATCGTGTTCATTCTGGCGGATGACCTGGGCTATGCCGATTTGGGCGTCTATGGTCAAACCGATTTCAAGACTCCCAATCTGGATAAACTTGCCCGTGAGGGCGTGCGCTTCACGCAAGCCTATTCCAACTCCGCTGTCTGCTCGGCAACCCGTTTCGCGCTGATTACAGGGCGTTACCAATATCGCTTGCGGGGCGGTCTGGAAGAACCGCTGGCGCGGGCGGACAACGGTTTGGGCTTGCCGCCCGAACATCCCACCCTGCCTTCGCTCCTCAAGGCGTCGGGTTACGAAACGGCGCTGATTGGCAAATGGCATCTGGGCTGGCCGCCCAACTACGGCCCGCTCAAAAGTGGTTACGACTATTTTTTCGGCAATCATGGCGGCGCGGTGGATTACTTCACCCACAAGCCGGGCGTAGGCGAAAACGTGCTTGCCGACTTGTGGGAAGGCGAAGTTCGGGTTGAACGGGTCGGCTATTACACGCAAATTCTGGCGGATGAAGCCACCCGCTATATCCGCACGCGCAACGCCGGGCCGGGCAAGCCTTACTTTCTGTCGCTGCATTTCACCGCCCCGCATTGGCCCTGGGAAGGGCCGGGAGATGAACAGAGTTCGCGTGAAGAAGTCAAAAACCTGTTCCATTACGATGGCGGCAATCTGAAAAAATACGCGGAAATCGTTGAGGCGCTGGATAAGGCCATCGGACAGGTGCTGGCGGCCATCGAGCAAAACGGCGGCGGCAAAAACACCATCGTCGTATTCTCCAGCGACAACGGTGGCGAGCGTTTTTCCAAGACCTGGCCTTTCTCCGGCCAAAAAACCGAATTGCTGGAAGGCGGCTTGCGCGTCCCCGCGCTCCTGCGCTGGCCGGCGCGTTTGCGTCCGCAGGTGAATCATCAGGTCGCCATCACCATCGACTGGCTGCCGACCCTGCTGGCTGCCGCAGGGACTGCGCCGCATCCCGATTTTCCCAGCGATGGCGAAAATCTGCTGCCGGTTCTGGAAGGCAAAGCGCCGGAACATGCCCGCGCCCTGTTCTGGCGCTACAAGGAGCAAACCCAACGGGCGGTGCGCGAAGGCAATCTGAAATATCTCAAAATCAATGACAACGAATTTTTATTCGATGTCGTGGTCGATCAACGCGAACGCGCCAATCTCAAAGATAAACAAGCGGCGGACTTTAATCGCCTGAAATCGCTTTGGGAAAAATGGGACGCCCAATTCCTGCCCATTACCGCTGACGTGGGCACGCATGGCATTACGCCCGACATTCAGGCGGACAGATACGCGCCGACCTCACCGAGACGCCGTTTTTAACTTTTTGCAACGCAAGAAAAACCAGCAACTAACTGGCGACAGGCAGCTCCGGGGGTGAGGTTTTCACGCCCGGACTGATTTCCAATCTCTGAATGAGGTCAAACATGAAGCAAAGTAAAAAGACCGGTATTGTTTTGCTGGCCACAGTCCTGCTGACATTTGCGGCAGGATGTAACGCAGCGGATACGCAAACTCCAGACAACGCGAATCCCGTCAGCACCATCAACCAATCCGAAATTTCTGCGCAAAAAACCATTGCCCTTGCGCGTGAAGCCTACCTGTACGCAACGCCTTTGATTTATACCGACATTACCCGCTTAACCTCTTCACCTTCGGATAACACGCTGGTGCATATCCAGGAATTTCCTGACCACACCTTTAAACGTGTTGTCGCGCCCAATAACGACACCAACTATTCCATTGCCTTTCTTGAATTGAGCGAAGAACCTGTGGTGATTGAAATCCCCGACACGAACGGGCGCTATTATGTGTTTCCCTTGCAGGACGCGTGGACAAACAACTTTGTATTACCGGGCAAACGCACCACAGGAACCGGCGCGCAAAAATACATCGTGACCGGCCCCAATTGGCAGGGAGAAATTCCCACCGGTCTGTCGCACATCAAATCTCCCACCAATCTGGTGTGGGCCATCGGGCGGATTCAGGTGAATAGCCCGGAAGACCAGAAAAATGTGGTCGCGCCCCTGCAACAGAAATTCGTGCTGAAACCCCTTTCAAAATGGCAGGCCAAAACGCCGGTTGCGGCTTCCCGCAAACGGTATGGCAACGATCTTCCCGCCGACATCAAAGGAAAAAACGCGGTCGAACTGGTTAAAAATCTCTCCATCGAAGATTTTTTTAATTATTTCAACGCGCTTCTGGCGGACAATCCCCCCGCGTTGGCGGACAGCTCCATCATCAACAGAATCGCGCGGCTTGGCATCGGGGCGGGCCAACATTTTTCCCTGACGGATTTTGACGCGGAAACCCGGCAGGCGTTGAATAAAGTCACACAGGAAGTTTATCAGGCGTTTAATCAGACGCAGAATGACCAGACGAACCCGGACAGGCTGTTTGGCAATGACACCCGTGACCCGGAAGGCAAACTGGGCGATTACAAAACCAATTATAATCTCCGCGCGTTCGTGGCTTATAAAGGTCTGGGGGCATTGCCTCCCGAAGAAGCCATCTATTATTCGTACTACGCGGATAATAGCGGCGAACCCTTGCATGGAAAGCACGTCTACCGGATACACTTTGAGCGCAATCAACTGCCACCGGCGGAAGCGTTCTGGTCATATACGGTTTATGGTCAAGACCGTTATCTGGTGGATAATCCCATCAAAAGATACGCCATCGGCGACCGGGACAAGCTGAAATACAATGCCGACGGCTCACTTGACCTCTGGCTGGCTTACGAAAATCCGGGTGACGAAAAAGCGGGTAACTGGCTGCCTGTTCCCAATGACGTTTTTAATGTGACGGCTCGCGTCTACATTCCCACAGCGGAATTTTTGCAAGACCGTTCCCTGTGGCAAGATCCGAAACCGGAGAAGATCCAGAATTAAACGACGCCTATCCCCGCCCCTTCATGCCTGCCCGCACTCAGGGTTGGCGTTGCATGTAGCGGGGGACATAATGCCTGTTGCTGATCCAGCGCGCGCAACCCGGCAATATCGGTGATGGTGGTTGCGCCGTAGGACTTGGCAATCAGCCCTTCTTCGGCGAGCCTGTTCAATTCCTTGTTGATGCTCTGGCGCGACAGGGCGAGCATGGCGGCGAGGTCATTCTGGGAGAGGCGGATGTCAATCCGCACGCCGCCCTCGCCTGCCCTGCCGTAGCGGGCTGCCAGATAGAGCAGCATGTCAACCAGACGCCCACGGGGATTGTCGATCAGACGGCACTTGATGCTTCTTTCCACGTGCCAGGTAAACCGTTTGCATATAAATCCCAGTAATGACGCCATCACCGACGGATCTTTGGCGGCAATATCCTGAATAAACTCATGCGGGATCAACAGGATGCTGCTTTGCTGGTGGGCATAAAAATCACACATCAAGGGAATATTCGCCAACGCCGGCGCCAGATTGATCGCTTCGCCAAAACCGGGAGCCAGATGGAAAAAATCCTTGCCGTCATGACAATGCCAACCGGCAAAGACCGCGCCTTTCAGCA
>JAISRR010000020.1 GCA_031273565.1 Zoogloeaceae bacterium
CACCATCCTCAGAATGATCAACCCACACGCTCCTTGCCCTGCTATTTTTTAGCTTCAGGCTCATCTCTCGTTGGAAATGCACCATCACTTCAGGCTCATTCCTCATTGGATAAGGCTCGTCGTTGTACGTCTGGACGGCTTTTGCTAAACTCTCGACATGCTCCGCGTAGGGGGTTGAAATCGACTCAAGCCCATCATGCTTGAGGTTCGCGGCAACCCAGATCGACGTGGAGCATTCCTTTTCTATCTTGACGGCTTCGACCGAGTAGATACGGTTCCCGTCCTTTTCTCCCAACTCTTTGGTCGTAAGTTTTACAACCCGTATGCCATCCTCGTTCTGCGTCTGCATCGGCGCAAACAGGCGATGAACGGCGCGGATATTCGTATCGCTGTTTCTGTCCTCTTTTGCCCATCCATAAGTCGCGTTCTGGTAGAGATAATCGAGATTCGCTACCGCCTGCGCGTGTTCCATCGCGCTTGCTGATTTTGCGACGGCGCTTTCCGACAGCATCTTGTCCAGGTTGTTGCGCGAAACAACCGCAACCAGGCCGCTATCACGGTTTTCCAGAGGTTTACCCTTGAACTCGTCTGCTTTCGACCGGGCTTCCGCAAATGTCGCCGCCTGCCGGTCTACTCAGGCAGCGCTGGCGCGGCGCAGACGGGGGCCTGTCAAATTGAAGACAGACTCGTCCCTGTTTGCCCATGTCCGCAAGCAGATGAAAGCGGCCTGGTCTTCCGAATAAATCGCAGGCAGACTACGACACATGTATCCTGACCATCCTGAATGGCGCGTCTCGCACGAGACCATCTACTACGCGATCTACGCCTTGCCGCGTGGTGAGTTAAAGCGCGAACTCATCGCGCTGCTGCGCCATGCGCACAAGGCGCGCCTGCCGCGTTCGCGGGACAAGGATCGCCGGGGTCAATTACCCAACATGCGCTCGATCCACCTGCGCCCGATCGAAGCAGCGGCCCGGATCGTGCCGGGCCACTGAGAAGGCAACCTGATCAAGGGCGCGGGCTTGTCGCAGCGGTCGGCACCCTGGCCCAGCGCACAAGCCGTTATCTGATCCTGGCCCGCCTGCCCGACGCCTCGGCTGAGGCCGTTCTGGAAGCCTTCACCCGCAGGTTCCGCCATGTCCCACCCGCCGTGCGCAAGACGCTGACCTACGACCAAGGCAAGGAGATGGCCCGACATGAAACGCTGGCAAAACGGCTCAAAATCGATGTCTATTTCGCCGACCCCCACAGCCCGTGGCAGCGTCCGACCAACGAGAACACCAACGGCCTGATTCGGGAGTACCTGCCCAAAGGCCTGGACTTGTCGTCGATCTCCCAAGGCTACCTCAACGCCATTGCCCGACAACTCAACAACCGGCCACGTAAATGCCTCGGCTTTGAAACGCCCGCTGAGGTTTTTGCTCGTGAAATCATCAACTTGAAACGTGGTGTTGCACTTCAGACTTGAAACCGCTCACTGCTTAAACTTCATTTATCCATCGCATTGACTTCATTGCTTTCCAGTCCTTTTAGCGTCTGACCATTTTCTGTTTTCCATGCTTCTTGAGCATTGATGGTTCCGGCTACCGCAAAACTCGCAGCTTCGTTTGGGCTATGAAAGAGAATATCCTCTAACAAGATGCCGTCTTTATCAATCTTTGACGCATGGCGTTCTCGGGATTCTTTTACGCTCTTCGGGCACGACGTTTTTATGGATTTCGATATTCTGCTTCCTTGCAGTAAAACAAAACCTTCGCTGGTGCGTTGCCCACGCGCAGAGGCATCGGCGCGCATGAATTCGAAGATAACTACGGCTTCCGCAGGCATTGTTGTTGTTTCGCTCAATCTCACCTGCTGTGTCAGTCCCTCGAACACCTTATGCCCAAGTGTTCCCATGACGATTTTTGCGTAGTCGATAAATTCTTCAAGTTCGCTTTCCTTTTCTTCCGTGATATTGCCGGAAGTCGGGTCGTTGGCATTCTTTACACCATATCGCTTGGCTTCTTTTGCCAAATCGCAGAAACGATTTTCAAGGTAACTTATCTCGGTGGGGCCGAAAGAATTGTTTGAGGTGGTGAATACCACCGCTTCCGTCCAGTAATCCTTGTCAGGGTTGCGCTTGTGTTCCTGCAAACGATAGAGGATGCCTTCCCCGTTTTTGCGAACGCCAGCTTGTCCAATATAGACCACTTCATCGCCTGTTTGTTCCGATCTGCCAAACAGGAAATAAACACCGCTTTGTTTGAGGTCATCCCGTTCCTTGCACTTTTCAAGTTCCGTGCGAGGAATTTTATATGCCACACCTGTCCAGTTGGCGAGTGTGCATTTGATGCGACCGCTTGCTGTTCCGTCCATCAGGAAGAGATTGATGCTTTTTCCGCGTGTAGTCATATGTGTCTCGGTTTGTTTTATAAATGCCGCGCTCAACGTCCGCGCAAAAACAGTTTGTCGAGTTCCGACAAAGAGAGCGCTGTCCAGGTGGGGCGACCGTGGTTGCATTGGCCGCTGCGTTCGGTGGCTTCCATCTGGCGCAGGAGGGCATTCATTTCGGGGGGAGTTAGTTGTCGCCGCGCGCGTACCGCGCCGTGGCAGGCCATTGTCGCCAGAAGTTCGTTGCGGCGGGCGGTGATGAGTTGCGACAGGCCGTGTTCTTCCAGTTCGGCGAGCAAGGCGCGGGTTAATTTGACCGGGTCGCCGCCTTGCAGCAGTCGGGGTACGGCGCGCAGGGCGAGTTCGTCGGGGCCTGCCTGACTGAGTTCGAAGCCCAGTTCAGCCAGTGCTGCCGCATGGGTTTCCACGGCGGCGATTTCCAGTGTTGAGGCGCTGAATACGGCGGGGATGAGCAGTTTTTGCGCGCTCATGGCGCGTTCGTCCAGCGCGGTTTTCAGTTTTTCGTACAGGATGCGTTCGTGCGCGGCGTGCATGTCGACCAGCACCAGGCCATCGGCGTTCTGCGCCAGAATGTAAATGCCGTGCAGTTGCGCCAGCGCATAGCCCAGCGGGGGCGGGGCGTCTGTTGCCTGATCGTCGGGAAATTCCGGCAAAGCGGACAAACGCAGGGTGCTGGCGGTGGTATTTTGGGCTGCCTGCCCGCTTGCCTCGCGGGTAAATTGCAGATAGGCGTTGACCGTCGTTTCCCGTATCCCCAATCCCGGTTGTCGCTGTGGCATAGCAGCGGCGCGCCTGTGGGCGTCCAGATCAGGCTGCGCGTCGCGCCGGATAATGGTTTCTGATGGGGGTGTTTCCGGCGTCTCGCGCAGCGGTTGCGCCAGGGCGCGTTGCAGCGCGTGGAAGACGAATTGATGTATGGCGCGGGAATCCCGAAAACGCACTTCCGTCTTGGCGGGGTGTACATTCACATCGACCGCCGTCGGGTCGATGGCAAGGAACAGGCATAACGAAGGTTGGCGGCTGCCATGCAGAACATCGCGGTAGACTTCCCGGATGGCGTGCATGAGCACCTTATCACGCACGAAACGACCATTCACAAAAGCGTATTGATGTTCCCGGCTTTGCCCGGCGAAGGTGGGATCGACAATCAATCCTGAAAGCGCGAGGCTGCCCGCTTCCACTTGCACCGACCGCGCCTGATTCACAAAATCTTCACCCAGAATGGCGCGGATGCGTTCCGGCAGTTTGCTCCTGGCGAGGTGCAGCGCGGCGCGACCATTGTGGGTGAGGGTGAAGGCGACTTCTGGATGCGCGAGCGCGATGCGTTTTAAATATTCCGCGCAATGACCATATTCCGTGCTTTCTGATTTCAGGAATTTGCGGCGTGCCGGGGTGTTGTAATACAACTCGCGCATTTCCACGACTGTGCCCGCCATCAAGGCCGCCGGTTCAGGGTTTGCGCCGGATTCCGTCTTCAGTTTCCAGGCATGGGATGCGCCCAGGGCGCGGCTGGTGAGGGTGAGGCGGGCGACGGAAGCCACCGAGGCCAGGGCTTCGCCGCGAAAGCCCATGCTGGCGACGCCTTCCAGGTCGGCGAGCGAATGAATCTTGGAGGTGGCGTGACGGGTGAGCGCCAGCGCGAGATCCTCTTTGGCGATACCGCACCCGTCATCGCTGACGCGCATCAGTTTGACGCCGCCTTCTTCCAGTTGCACGGTGATTGCCGTGCTGCCCGCGTCGAGGCTGTTTTCCAGCAATTCCTTCAGCACCGAGGCGGGACGCTCGACCACTTCGCCCGCCGCGATCTGGCTGATGAGCAGGTCAGGCAGGGGGGCAATGCGGGGGAAATTGATTGCGCGGTTCATGCTGGCAGGGGTGACGGGATGAACGGCGGAATTCGGGGGAGGAACGGCGGTTTCGGCAGGCATAGGCAGATTATAATATGCGTCTTTCTTTTTCAGCCCTTTGGCGTCGTATGGAATTCCTTGGCTCCCTGTTGGATATTCTTCTGCACCTGGATGTGCATTTGCAGCTTATGGTTGCAGAATATGGCATATGGATTTACGTTATTCTGTTTTCCATCATTTTCGCGGAAACGGGTTTTGTCGTGACGCCTTTCCTGCCGGGCGATTCCCTGCTTTTCGTGGCGGGCGCGATAGCGGCTTTGGGGGACATGCATATCGGGGCGTTGCTGGGTCTGCTTTCTCTGGCGGCGGTGTTGGGTAATATGGCGAATTACCAGATCGGGCGCTATCTGGGGCCGAAAGTTTTTCAATGGGAAAATTCGCGCCTTCTGAACCGGGGGGCGCTGCTGAAAACGCAGGCGTTTTACGAACGGCACGGTGGCAAGACCTTGTTCATTTCCCGTTTTCTGCCGCTTCTGCGGACCTTTGCGCCTTTTGTCGCGGGCATTGGCGCGATGCACTACGGACGGTTTTCCCTGTTCAATGTCAGTGGCGCCGTGACCTGGGTGTTTTCGCTGTGCTTTGCCGGGTACTGGTTTGGCAACCTCACCTGGGTGCGACAAAATCTTTCCCTGCTGATTATCGGCATCATCGCCGTATCCTTCCTGCCGGCGCTGGTCGCATGGATTCTTCAGCGGAGACGCGCATGCAAGGCGACCTGAGCGGATTGACCCGACGACGCCTGCTTCGCGCCGCTTTTGCGGGCGTCTGCGTTTTGCCCGCCGCCTGCGCGACCCGACGTGACGCGGATGGACGTGAGAAAACGAGTTTCAACCCGAAATATCTGGCCAAATCGGATATCGACCGGGTGATTGACGTGAGCCGCGAACTCATCATGGCGGCGCTCATGCGCATTGCCGACAAACTGTATCGCCGTAATCCGCGCGAATGGAAGAAGGCGAATCATGCCGACCGCGAGACCGCGCTCGCCCGTCTTGCCCGTTACCGCGACGAAGCACCCGCCGCGCTTGCCGGTCGTCAGGAAGGCGCGGCGGCTTTGCTGGCCTTTAATCCTGAGTACACGAATGATCGGGTGGCGGCGCTGCTGTATGGTCTGCTGACCATGGTCGACGCGGCTTACGACTATAAAGACGAATTTTTCCTGCTCGATTCGCTGGACGCGCAAAAGTTTTACAACTGCGCCCGTAACATGGAAATCGCCATCTGGAAACTCTCGGCAACGCTCGACGCGGCGGGCGAACCGCTGTTGCATTCCAATGAAATCGAGGGCGCGAGCCGCAACCTTTCCTTTGAGCGGGAATTCGGCGGCGTCATTGCCAATCTCGACTTCGTTTCCAGAATATTGGCCGACAAAAATGGCCGCACCGTTACCCGGGTGACGCATTCGTTAGCGACTTCCCTTTTTCTGCCTGTGGGAATGCTGAAATGAAACGCATCGTCATCCTGATTTCCGGTCGCGGCAGCAACATGGAAAACCTGATTCGCGCACAGCGCGAGGGCGAACTGGCAGATGCCGATATCGTCGCCGTGCTTTCCAACCGTTCCGACGCCAGGGGCTTGCCCATCGCCGCCGCTTCCGACATTCACGCCGAAGCGCTTGACCACAGGCATTATCCCGACCGGGAAAGTTTCGACGCCGCTCTGATGGCGGCCATTGACGTCCATCAACCCGATCTGGTCGTGCTCTCCGGCTTCATGCGTATCCTCTCCGAGGGCTTTGTGCGGCACTACGCAGGACGTCTGCTCAATATTCATCCTTCCCTGTTGCCCGCTTTTCCCGGTCTGCACACCCACCGGCGCGCCCTGGAAGAGGGCGTGCGTCTGCACGGATGCAGCGTGCATTTCGTCACGCCGGTCCTCGATCATGGCCCCATCATCCTGCAAGCTGCCGTGCCCGTGCTGGATGATGACGATGAAAATCGCCTCGCCGCACGCGTGCTGGCGCAGGAACACATCATCTACCCGCGCGCCGTGCGCTGGTTTGTGGAAGGACGCCTTGCCATCGACGGTCAGCGCGTGCGGGTAGGGGGCGAGCAGCGGACAAACGCTCTGTGCGCGCCGGATCTGGTGTGGAATGCACAGGATTGAACCGCCCCATGCCCCTGCCTGCTTCCCGTGCCGTGATGTGTTTGCGTGCCTGCTTTGCGTCTCGGCGCAGGGTTCATCTCGCTCTGGTGGCGTCTCTGTGCGTGCATCTTGTTGTCCTGTTTCCGCCGCACTGGAACTGGTGGCATGATCCGCAGCCCCTGCCGGAAATAACGCGTCTGAATGTTACGCTGAAAGAAGCGCCACAGGCGCAACCGGCTGAGCCTGTACCGCCCGCGCCTGCACTGCCTGTGCCTGCGCTACCCGAAGCCCCTGTGCCCAGGCCTGCGACCACGTCTGCCGTGCCGGCGGAAGCGCCAGTGTTTGTCGAACCGGAAGATCCGGAGGCGCCGGTGTTCGTCGAACCGGAAGCGATGGATGATGTGCCTGTAGGAATGGGGATACCGGAAGACGGCATGATTTTTCCCACCCGTGGAGAAATGCGCTACATCGTATATCGTGGCGATCAAAAGTTTGAAGTGGGGCGGGCGACGTTGCAATGGCAAATTAACGATGGTCGCTATCATCTCGAACTGCATACGGAAACCAGTGGGTTGGCGGCGCTGCTATATCCCGTTACGGCAGATGCGGAAAGCGTGGGCAGTTTCGGCACCGGGGGAATGCAGCCCGATGCTTACCAGCTGATACGCGACGACAGGGCTGCCGAGACGGTGAATTTCAACTGGGAACTTCAGCGGATTGATCTTGGAGAGCATGGTGAGCAATTTCTGCATCCCGGCAGTCAGGATATCCTGAGCCTGCAATACCAGTTTGCCTACCTGATTTCTCTCCTGAACATTGCTCCTCTGGACATTGACATTCCGCCTCTGGAGATTGCCATCAGGCCACGCCGGCCTCTGGAATTCTGGGTGGCCAACGACAAGCGCTACGAATTGATCCGGTTCGTCATTCTGGGTGAGGAAATCCAGGAACTTCCGGCGGGTCTTTTTCGCACCCTGCACCTGCAATCCGAGGGGGGTAACAAGACGATTGATTTCTGGCTGGCGGAAGATTACCGGATGCTGCCGGTCAAAACCCGTTTTACGGACAAGAACGGAGATATTTACGAACAGGCGCTCAGCGAGGTTTTCATCGAACCTGATGCGCAGGAATCCATCGAACCTGACGCGCAGGAATCCATCGAAGCTGATTCCGAACCGCCAGCGTTGCCATCTGAGCGCATTCAAACGCCACTTCCCCTCCGGTAAATCCATACCAATGTCCAAAGATTCCCGTTTTGTCGCCCGTCTTTCTCCCGCCCTGTTCGCCCACTGCGAAAGTGTGCTGACGCAATGGCTGACCTTCAGCCATCCCGCCGACAAAACCCTGTCGCATTATTTTCGCGCCCATCCCAAACTGGGACATGCCGAGCGTGGCCTGATCGCCGAAAGCTGTTTTGCCGTGTTGCGCCACCAGCGCAACTTAAGCGCGCGCTGCGCCCCGGATGTCACGCCTCGCCGCCTGCTGCTGACCACGCTCCTTCAGCAAGGCCGCAATCTGCGCGAACTGGAGCATTTGCTGAAAAAAGGCGAAGCAGACTGGTTAGGCAGCGTCAAAGCCTTCGACCCGACAACCCTGACGCCTGCCGAACGCGCCGACCTGCCTGACTGGTTGTATGCGCGACTCGTAGAACAATGGGGCGCAGAAGAAACGGACGCACTGGCGCGAGCCTTGAAGCAAGCCGCGCCGCTCGACCTGCGCGTAAATACCCTGAAAGGCGAACGGGAAGCCGTACTCGCCCGGCTCGAAGCGGATGGCATCCCGGCCAGGGCGGGGACTTGCTCGCCATACGCCATTCGTCTGGCCGGAAAACCGGCGCTTGCCCGCCATCCGTTGTTTACCGAAGGCGTCATCGAGGTGCAGGACGAAGGCAGTCAATTGCTGGGTCTGCTGCTTGCGCCCAGACGCGGTGAAACCGTCGCCGACTTTTGCGCGGGCGCGGGTGGCAAGACCCTGCTTTTGGGCGCGTTGATGCGCAATACCGGCAGGCTGTATGCCTTCGATGTCTCCGAAAAACGCCTTGCCAGACTGAAGCCGCGTCTGGCGCGTTCCGGCCTTGCCAATGTGCGTCCCATCCGCATCGAGTCCGAACATGACTCTCGCCTGAAGCGTCTGGCCGGAAAAATGGACAGGGTGCTGGTCGACGCGCCCTGTTCCGGCCTTGGCACCCTGCGCCGCAATCCTGATTTGAAATGGCGGCAGACGCCGGAGAGCGTCGCCGAACTGACGCAAAAACAGGCGGCCATCCTCGCCGCCGCCGCCCGTCTGGTGCGCCCCGGCGGTCGCCTGTTGTATGCCACATGCAGCCTGCTGGCGGCGGAAAACGACCACATCGTCGACGCCTTTTTAGCCGCCCACCCGGAGTTTGCGGTGGTTCCCGCGCATACGGAACTTGCCCGCCTGAACCGCCCGGATTTCAAGGCGACCGAACGCTTGCAACTCCTGCCCCACCGCCACGATACCGACGCTTTTTACGCGGTGTTGCTGGCGCGGCAGGAGGCGTTGCCGCCTACTCCCCGTTCGGCTGAAGCGCCAGCGTAGGCGCGGGTTCCGCTTCTTTTTCCGGGATGTCTTTTGGCTTTTTTTCCGCTTTTGCCCGGTCCCAGCGCAGGAAAGTCACTTTCAGGCGCTTGACGCCCAGCACGACGGAGCTTACGCCCAGCACCAGCCCGAAGGAGAGCCACACCAGCATCCAGACATCCCAGAACGGTCTGCGGTAGAGGCCGGGAATATCCCAGTGGTGCAAGGCCGAGAACAGCCAGCGATACTGACGGCGGCTGGCGTCGGTACGCAGCAGCATGCGCCCGTCCAGCGGGTCAAGATAGACATGCGTGGCGGCGCTGTCCTCCAGTTTGACCCGCAGGGCGGGCAGGGGGCGATCATACGCGCCGCGACGGTGGCGGAGATAGTAATAGCTGTCGTAATCCGTGATGAGTTCCGCCTGTTTTTCCACCTGGGCGTCCGTGTTCGTCAGACGTTCCACGGCGGCGGTCAGCTTTGTTCCAGAAAAATCGTCGGGGCTGGTTCTGATGCGTTCGCCGTTGGCCTTGTGCGCCAGCAACACGGCGTCGTCGCCCAGACGCCGCCAGACCAGTTGGACGATTTCATCGGCTTCGGGAATCGTCAGGGCGGGCTGCCAATTCCTGATTTTTTCCGGGATGCCCGCTCCATAATATTGTCCGAGCGCGTCCCGGCTGGGCGCTGCCGGGGAAAACAGACTGGCTTGCAGGGGATTGAGCAGACCGCTGAATGCCCAGAGCGTCGCGACGATGCCGCCAATCAGACCCGCCCAGAAATGCCAGCGGAACCAAAAGGCGCGATAGGGATGCACGCGGCCTTCCTTGTAGGTGGGCTTGCCGCCCCAACCCGGACGCCAGCGCAACCAGCCGACAATCAGGCCGGTGACGCAGGCGGCCAGACTGAGGGCGATGCTCCACAACAGTACGTCGTTACGCGCGCCGCCCCAGCCCGCCAAATCGAGAAAACGGAACAGGTGCAGCCAGTTGCCCGCCCAGTAAGTGCCGCGTTCCAGGGCATTGGAAACCTGCACGACCTCGCCGCTGGTCGCCGAAACCATCAATTCACCGCCGAGCGCGTTTTGCAGGGAGACGCGATGGAAGGGCGCGAGCCTGTCCTGTCCCCGCAGAATCGCGGTTTTTTCCTGGGTGTTTACATATTGCAGATTTCTGGCTTCTTCCGCCCGACCTTCCCGGACGAGCCAGTCTGTCGCGATGGTGAGCGCGTCTTCGGGCGTGGCGCGCCAGAGATGACCATCAAGGGCGGAAATCGCGTAACGTCGTTCGCGCGTATCTTCCGCCAGCCAGAGCGGATGACCGCCCTGACGCAGCAGGCGGGCTTCGATAATGCCGATTTCGCCATCCGCTTTCCCGGACGTGTCAGACGGCTCGGCAGCGCGCTCTTCGGCGCTGCGTTCCCAGGCTTCGCCAAAGCTCAACCAGCCTTGTTCAAGTCGCAAAGGCTCGGCATGCGTCAATTGCTGGTTACGATTCTGATTGATGCTGCTGGAGTACATGATGACCAGCCCGGAGACGAACCAGAGCAGCATGAACAGCGCCAGGGCAACGCCCAGCCAGCGATGGGCGAGAAATAGTAAACGGTTCAACATGACAGTCGACTCCCGGATAAAGTGGCGGCAGGCGTTTGCCCGTTCAATCCGCCGCGAAGCAATAGAACAGACCCGCGCCGCCGCTGCTTCTCAGTTTTTCCGCGCTGCAACCACGGCTGGTATGGGCGGAATTCCACGAGATGTTGCCGCCGCCGGTGCGGTCGAAGTGGCCGACCTGCACCGTGCCGGTCTCCGCGTTGCTGGTGTAGTTGCTACAGGTATGGTCTGCCGCGTCGGTGTAGGCGGTGCCGTCCGGCTGCGAGCCGGTGAGGATGTCATGCTGATTGGGCTGGTCGCCCGCGCCCTTGACGTTCTCGCCTTTTTCGGTGAGGGCGGTGGTGCGGCTCAAATTGTTGCCCAGACGGGCCAGTTCCACGGTATCGCCGTGCAGGTGCGCGACATCGCGCGCGATGACGGCGCCTCTGGCGTTATGCCACGGCCCCTTGCCGATGCGGTCACGGGCGTTGATGGCGGGCTTGCCGTCTTGCGCCTGGGCGCTCAGATAGGCGCGCCATTGTTTCTTGACGCTGCCTGCCGCCTGCGCGAGCGACGCGCAATGCGCGTCTGCCCCGGCCAGACCGCCGAGCCTGGCGCCATCCTGACCCACGCTGGTCACGAAAAAACTGAGCGGTGGTTTGGGTTCCTGTGTTTGTTGTTGCGCCCCGGCGAAAGAAGAGAGGACAGACAGGGAGAGGGCGATGCAGGTGGCGGTGCGGTTTTTTTTCATGCTGATGTTTCCGTAAAAATGGGTGAAAGAAAATCGGCGCGATGGCGCCGCTACGCAGCGTTTCAGCAACATCTGCGCCAGATAGAGGGAAACAGGCGAAAAGTCCGCAAAAAGCCTGACATGGCGGGTGATTAATGCAGGGTTATTGCTTATGGCATGAACCTGCGCCGGAAGCGAACTGGTTTTGTAGCAGCAATCGCCCGCGCAAATCTGTTGTGTCCGCAACAGCTTCAGCCCTCAAAACATCCTGAATCCATGGATGACGCGGCATGGCGTGCTTATTGCTGCCAAAAGGCGGGAATCCCGTGCGGGATGCCGAATTTTGTTTTTCAAACCGGAGAATTTTTCATGAAATTTCTGCAAATCCTCTTCGCCGCCGCTTTCCTGTTCACGGCGGCAACCGCTGGCGCGCAACAGACAGCCCCCAATGCCCCGGCAACGCCGCGTCAATGGACGTACAAAACCCCGAAAATCGACCGCGCGGCGGTTGACAAGCATCTTGCCAATCCCGGCAAAGTCCTCATCCTTGATGTTCGTCGCCCGGATGAACTGATTAAAAATGGCAGCTTTCCCGTTTTTTTGAACATTCAGTTGAGCGAGCTTGAAAAGAATCTCGCCTACATTCCGAAAGACCGCGCCATCATCATTGTCTCCAACCGCGCCTGGCGCGGCGGCGCGGCGGGCGACCAGTTGAGCGCCAAGGGCTTTAACGTCGTGGGCGCGGCGGGTTCGCTGGATTATGAGGAACAGGGCGGCGTGATTGCCCGCATCACCCCGCCACCACCGCGTCCCGCCCGGTAATTGAGCTATCGGTGTTTTTGCTCTGATGTATGGCGCCAGAAAAGCCCGGAATTTGGAACGGACGGGATCGCCAGAAAGAAAGGCTTCAA
>JAISRR010000152.1 GCA_031273565.1 Zoogloeaceae bacterium
AATCGTTGGCGCACCCCGTAGGGCGGGAAAGCGCAGCGCCTCCCGCCGGTCGTTCTCTCCGGCGGCGCAGCCGCCGTCTCTATTATTCGACGGCCCTTGAATCGTGCGGCGCGTTGCGCCGTGAAGAGGATTGGCGGGAGGCGCTTCGCTTTCCCGCCCTACGGGTCAGGGATCAGGTGGCAGGTGGCAGGATTTACCGGCGCGAAGCACCGCAAGTTACTGTCACCTGACACCTGTTACCTGATCCCTGATTGAACTGGCGGCTCTCCTCAAGTCGCCGCATTCGGCGCTTCTGCTTCCGCAATAGCTTTTAGCTCTTCAATCGTTGTTGGTGTCGTCCTGCCTTCGCGTACATCCTGTATCGCCGCCAGCGTCACCGCGTTGGGACGGAAAATTTCCAGTGGTATCGCCCTGTCTTGCGCGATGCGCGTCATCATGACGCGCACAACGTCGCTGACCGTCAGGCCGGATGCGTTGATGACCTGATTGGCGATTGCCTGAATGTCGCTTGGTACCCGAGCCTGCACTACACAACTGCCAGCCATAGAGTATTACTCCTCACGCTGTTTATAATACAGTGTAGCACATTTCGTTTGCTCCGCCCACATATCCGAGACAAACCCCAAAGGGGACGTCTCAGAAAACGGGGAAAAAAAAGTGTAGTGGTCCCCATTTTCCAGCCAACGATTCGAGCGTGATCGACCGGTGTCTGTCCCTGTACGATTGGGCGAAGTTTCGCCAGACGCAAGGCGCGATCACGTGGCATCGCGTCCTTGACCCTGATGGTTATCTGCCGTGTTTCGGTCTCGTCACCGAGGGCAAGGTAGCGGATGTCAAGGCCGCCCATCAAATGCCGTTTGCGCCGGAGACAAGCGTCGTCGATGACCGGGGCGACAACGACGACCGCCTGTTGGCCCCATGGACGGCGTCTATTTCGTTACCCGCGTGAAAGACAAGGCTCTGTTCGATCTCGTCGAGGAACACGCCGTACCCCGGAACCGGAACATCCTCGATGATCAGACCCTCCGGCCGACCGGTGCCGGCGCGCAGAACAAATGCCCCCGCCTGCTGCGCCGGATCGGGGCCGTGCGTGAGACTATCGGTGGAATCCGGGACTTCCTCACCCACCCTCATCATCTCGGCGCCAGTACCATCACCGCAATTTACAAGGATCGCCGGCAGATCGAATTGTTCTTCAAGGTGCTCAAGCAAAACCTGAAGATCAAGACCTTCGTCGGCACCTCGTCCAACGCAGTCAAGGCGCCAATATGGACCGCTTTGATCTCGATGCTCTTGTTGCGCTCCTTGCAACTGTCCTCGCGTTTCGGCTGGAGCTTGTCCAATCTCGTGGCTCTCCTGCGCATGAATCTTTTTATCCATCGTGACCTGATGGCATGGCTCAATGGACCCTTCGCCCCCCACACGATCCTCAGGATAACCCGCAGACCGACCTGGCATTTATTTGATCTTGGACAGCACACGGCGGCACGTCCTTGAAAACTTGTCATAACCTGCCCGAAAACCCCATCAAATCAATGCCTCACCCCTCTGGGTTGGGCTGTTTGGGACAGCAGTGAATTCGCATTAGAAACGAGACATGCAATCGTCTGGCACATTGCGCAATGCCGTTCGCGCAATGCTCACAATGCGCGCATCTTGCGCCAGAGCGTGGACCGGCTCATGCCCAGCATTTGCGCGGCCTCCCCCCGTCTCCCCCTGGTTTCGCGCAAAGCCTGGAGAATTACCTCCGCCTGATCGTGGACCAGAACGCTTTCTTTTTCTTTTTTACCGTCCCAGTCAAGCAGGGCGCGGATGGTTTTGCCATTCACTGTCTTGCCCTGCGCCGTTGCCGCGAGCCTGACCATGACGTTCTGCAGTTCACGGATGTTGCCGGGCCAGGAATACGCCTTGAGTACGGCGAAAGCGTCTGGAGTAAAGATAGGAAGCCTCTCCGCCTGGGGAAAGTTTTTCAGAAAAAATGCGCACAGCAGGGGAATATCCTCCTTGCGCGCGCGCAGGGGCGGCAGATGCAACAGAAGCACATTCAGCCTGTAATAGAGGTCCTGGCGGAAATCATTGCTGCTCGCGAGTTTTTTCAGATCCTTGTTGGTTGAAGCGATAACGCGCACATTGATGGGATTTACTTGATCGCTGCCCAGGCGCATGACCTTTTTCTCTTGCAGTACGCGGAGCAGTTTGGCCTGAATGCCGGGCTCGATCTCCGTGACCTCATCAAGAAAAATTGTGCCTCCGTGGGCAAGTTCAAAGAGGCCGGCCTTACCCTTGTTGCTCGCGCCGGTAAAGGCGCCGGCCACATAGCCGAACAATTCGCTTTCCAGAAGATGACCCGGCAGGGCGGCGCAGTTGACCGCCACAAAGGGACCGCGGTTGCGCGCGCTGTGGTTGTGGATGCTCTGGGCGAAAAGTTCCTTGCCGGTTCCCGTTTCGCCCGCCAGGAACACTGTGGCGTCGGAACGGGCATACTCCCTGGCTGTTACGACAGATTCTCTGATTGCCCGGCCATGCCCCTGGATGTCCTGAAAATGCACGGTGGCCACATGGCCCGAGGCATGGATGTGCCGCCGTACGGTCGCTTCCATTGCCTGGATGGTGTTCGCGTCCTGAAATGTGCAGACCACGCCGCTGACTACAGTGTCAACCCTGACCAGATCAATATTGCAGACCAGGGTTTCTCCCCTGACTCGTACCAGTGCATTGGGCTCGCTTTCCCCCGATCTGATGGCTTGGTCAAGATCAAATTCCGGCAGAACAAGGCTGGCTGGCCGGCCGATGACGTCCCTGGCATCGCGGGCGGTATGGCGTTCCGCCACCGCGTTGAACATCGTGACGATGCCGGCGGCGTCAACCGCCATGATGCCGTTGTCCGTCGTATTGAGCACGGTGTACAGAAGTGACATTTTCGCCTTTTCCATCTGCCGTACATGAAAGATGATGCGTGCTTCCTCCATGGCTTCCAGCAGGCTTTCCTCGCTACTCAGGACAGGCCCATAGGGAATGCCGAGACGCTGCGCGGGCGCCAGAGTGGCGGCGGTGACGATGATGCGGGCAGCGCCCTCCTGGACAGCGCGTAGCACCACAGCCTCCGCTTCCAGCCTGTTCTCCAGGGGATAGGGGCGGACAGGAATGTCCAGAGCGTTGCAGACAGCGACAATGCGTGCCAGCGTGTCAGGAAAGGTGACGGCCGCCAGCGGCTCCTTATGCTGCCGAGCGCTGCCGAGCGCCCGGGCAATGTCAAGCCCTGAGCGCTTGATGAACACCACGGTGATGTCCGGGAACGCCGCCGCGATGGATTTACCCGTCTCGCCCCGGCTGATGACGATGTCGACGCCTTGCTGGATGAGCTTCGCGGCTTCGGCAACACCCTTCTCACTCGACCCCACCGCCAGGGCAATAGGCACGGGCTGCTTCCCGACAAGGGCGCGAGCGCTTTCAAGCGTATACATATCCGGCGCCACAAGACCAATGTTTCCCATTGACATTCTCCTCCAGGAACCTGTCTCGAAAATTCATGAAACAGAAGCTTGAATTCTGAAACAAAATGAAATGTTTTCATACAAAAATGTTGCATATGGTGACACATTTTTCCAATACGCCCATAACCAGCCTGTTTTCCGCAGTGGCATGGATCATGCTTATCAGGAGAAACAGTTCCCCGTACAGAAGGAGATCACATATGAAAACATATCAGTTGGGCATTCTCGAAGGTGACGATATCGGACTCGAAATCGTTCCGGTTGCGGTCAAGGTCATGCAGACCGCGTTGCAGCGATGTCCCGAAGGGAAAATCACTTGGATCAAGCTGCCCATAGGCGCGTCTTCATATGCCGAACACGGTGAAACCCTGCCCCGGAAAACCCTGGACACGCTGTATACATTGGATGGGTGGATACTGGGGCCCATCGGCCACATGGCCTATCCCAAAAACGATCCCAAGGCGATCAATCCTCATCCGATCATTCGGCGCGACTATGATCTGGTGAGCAATATCCGGCCCTCAAAGTCGCTGCCCGGCATCGACAGCGTCCATAAAAATATGGATATCGTGATCGTGCGGGAGAACAACGAGGGTTTCCAGCCCGACCGCAACATGCACAAAGGGACGGGGGAATTCATGCCTACCCCTGACATGGCGCTTTCTGTAAGGGTCGTCACCCGCCGCAATTCGCAGATGGTCGCCCGCACGGGTTTTGAACTGGCCCGTATGCGCGGCGGAATGAAACGGGTCACGGCCATCCACAAAAATACCGTGTTCAAGCTCGGTTGCGGCCTGTTCGTGGACGCGTGCCGTGAAGTATCCCGGGAATACCCAGATATCGAGTTCACCACGGCGGTCGTGGATACCTTCGCCATGCAGATCATCATGCGGCCGCAGCATTTTGACGTGGTGGTTTCCACCAACATGTTCGGGGACATCCTGACGGACGAAGCGGCCGGGCTGGTGGGCGGGCTCGGTATGGCACCCGGCCTCTGCGCGGGCGACCGCTATGCCATGGCCCAGGCCACGCATGGCTCTGCCCCGGACATCGCGGGCAAGGGCATTGCCAACCCCTACGCCATGATCATGTCCGGGCAGATGCTGCTCGCCTGGCTCGGCATGAAGCACAAGGACACGGATCTCGTCTCGGCGGCGGCGGCCATTGCAAACGCAATAGAGGCCGTCGTTGCGGAGAAGCGGCACGTGACCCCGGACCTCGGCGGAACGGCGGAAACAGAGGCAATGGGCGAGGCTGTCTGCCGTAAATTATTGCAATAAAGCGGAGAAGCCGTGATCACGATTGAGAAAAAACTCTGCACAGGTTGCAAAACTTGTCTTCTGTTCTGTCCGGATGAGGCCATTGACTACCGGGACGGCAAATGTTTCGTAGACCAGACTGTCTGCACGCAATGCGGGGTGTGCCTGGAAAACTGCGCGGCGCAGGCGATCCGTTTCACGCCGGACACGGAAGAACTCAAAATCTTTCAGCGCGCCATCAGCAATCCCGGCGCCGGCACAACGGTTACGGGCGGCAATTCAGGGCGTGGCGGGCATGAAGTCAAAACTCTCGATGTTGTGCCGCGCCAGAAGAATGACGAAATCACCATCAACCTGGATATCGGCCGTCCCGGCGTCGGGGTGTATCTGCGCGACGCGGAACGCATCGTCCTCGCGCTGCTGGAGGCGGGCATGAAGTTTCTTCCCGGGGAAGATTTTCCCTTGGCCACCATCATTCCCGACCGTAAAACAGGCCGCTTCCGGCCGGACTGCCTGGATATGCACTTGCATACCCTGCTGGTAGAAGGCATTTTCAAGCAGGACAAACTGCCTGACATCATCCGGGCCTTGCAGCGGGTGGAAAAAGATATTGACACGGTAATCTGCGTAGGACTGGTGATGCCCGTCGACAAGAACTGCCGCAATTCCGCGCTGGACTGTCTTGATACCCTGGGTTTACCCCGGCCCCACAGAGGCAAGGTTAACGTGGGCCTCGGCCGCCCGTACCCCCCCGATCTTTCCGCTCTGCCGCTGCCGTAACGCGCCGCGGATTCGCAACCCAGGAGGTTTTGCATGACTCATACCTTGTACCGCGCGGGCAGCATTGAATCACAGGCAAGCGAAGTCTGCTGGCTTCTATATACCAGCAAAGGACTGAACGACACGAACTTTGTCGAGGCCGCCCGCCACTATATCGCCGCCGTAGAAGCCACGGGCGATGACGTGAACTGGGGAGAAACGCAGATTGGAACCAAGATGCGCACCGGCACGGAACATGTCAAAAACAATCTGAAAAAAAACTCCCGCTTGCGGGGAGTGTTCTCCCAAAAGCAGTCGGCTGTCCGTTTTCTTAAAGAAATACAAGGGAAGAACCTGTTCCAGTCCGTGCTGATTTCCGGCATTTTGACGGATATTGCCGTCATCTGCGCGGAAGCGGGAGTGGTTCCCAGGTACTGCAATTTTTCGCTGGGGATTTTCGGAAACAAGGCGAAACTGCCGGATGAACAGACTTTGGCTATCACTACTATGTGCGGCCATCACAGGATATCCCCCAAGTATGTCCAGGCCCTGCGCCAGGATGTCGAGCGGGGTTGGATGAGTGCTGAAGATGCCGCCCACAAGCTGGCTTCCATCTGTTTGTGCGGCATTTTCAATCCCAAGCGAGCGTGTACCCTTTTACAACAAGCTGTTTCACAACCCCACCAATTAAAGGAGTAGCACCATGGGCATCAAAACACTATCGGCTTATGTTCTCAGTGGAATTCTCCTTCTCGGCACGGCCTTCTGCTTGGAAGCCCAGGCCGCCTATCCTGACCGTCCCATCAAGATGATCACCCACACCAATCCGGGAGGCATTTCAGACATTGGCCTCCGGCAGGTGCAGCAAGCCCTTACGCCCATTTCCCCCGTGCCGCTGGTAGTTGAAAACAAAGTCGGCGGCGGCGGAGCTACTTCCATTGCGGCTATGGTGTCCGTGCGCGATCCCGATTACAACATCATTTCCGTGACCAACACTCACATCACTTCCATGCTGACCTCCAACCCGCCATATACGCTAAATGATCTGAAACCTCTCGCTTTCATCGCTTCCGAACCTTTATCTATCGCTGTTCCCGCATCCCGCCCCTGGAAAACCATCAAGGAATTTTTCGACGACGCCAAGGCCAATCCCGGCAAGTACTCTCTGGGCGCGGCCCAGGTCGGTTCTGCGGCATACATCATCGGTTCCAACTACAAACGCCAGCTCGGCCTCGACTATGCCGTGGTGCCTTTTGAATCCGTCGGCGAAATGGTCACCGCCGCCGCCGGGGATCATATCGACATCATCGTCTGCGAACCCTACACCATGACGGGTCAGGTCAAGGCCGGCAATCTGCGTATTCTGTCTGTTTTCAGCCCCAGGCGCCTGTCGAGCATTCCCGATGTCCCCACCATCGAGGAGGCGGGATACGACAAGTCCGACGTCACGAAATTCCGTGGTTTCATGGTGAGCAAAAAAATCTCCCCGGAAGCTGAAAAATACATGTTTGACCTTTTCAGCACCAAGCTGCAAGCTCAGCCGGGCTACCTGAAACTGCTGTCAGACAACGATCAGGTTCCTCAGGTCATGAACTCCGATGAATTTGGCAAGTTCCTGCAGACCATGATTGGCGAAACCAAAAAATCCCTGGATACCCTCGGCCTGACAAAGAAACAGTAACGTACGCCACCCGAGTATCCATTCACTGGCGGGAAGACGTCTCTTCCCGCTTAAGTCAGACAGGAGAGACGCATGTCCATTTTCAATAACCGGAATATCGTCATCGGACTGCTCGGTATGCTCGGTGGCCTTCTGTACGGCTATTTCGGCAAGGCCTATCTCGCTGACATTCCCCTCGTCACCGCCCAATCTTCCCTCTATACCCAATCGCTCGCCTGGTGCATGGGAGCTTGCGGACTGGTCACCCTGATTATGGGCATCAGGGAAGTGCGCGTGGGCAAAGCGGAAGAAACGAAAAAAAGTAGCGTCGGGGAGAAGCGCCAGGAAACCATGCTGCTTCTCGCAATCATCGCCGCCACCATCGCCGCCATCTTCCTCATGCCGCGCATGGGATTTATGTTTACTTCCGCTCTGGTCGCCATCGTCTACATGTATCTGATGCACGAACGGCGCTGGAAGCAGATGATCAGTATCGCCATTATCCTGTGCTCTGTTCTGTACCTCATGTTCGGATACGCTCTGCGCATCCAGTTTCCGGAATTTCCTCTCTTCTTTTGAGCCTCTTACCGAATAATGGGAGCATCCCATGAGTGAAATGTTACAAAACATAAGCGTTGCGCTTACCAGCTGGAATCTGATCGCCATTGTAGTGGGGACGGCCTGGGGAATTCTGGCTGGCGCGCTGCCTGGCATCACCGGCGCTATGGATTTGTTAAAAAATAATATATTATTCTATTTTGGGGAAATAGTATAATTCCAATCGCCTAAGCTCTTGTTTTTCACAATGTTTATCCCCGTAAATTCCTCATCGGAGATTGACTGTGCCAATGCATACACCTTGTCATCTTTTACGCATAACACTTTTAGCCCCTTCTTCGTTGTGGTGTTTCCTATAAGACATACAACTGTTTCTATGTCAATCAGCGGTTTCCCTTGCCAATTCTTCGATATATAGCAAAAGAGCCGATGCTCGACTTTGTTCCATTTTGATG
>JAISRR010000190.1 GCA_031273565.1 Zoogloeaceae bacterium
GCCGCACCGTTGGCGCGGGCGTCGTCGCCAAAATCATCGAGTAATTGGAACCGCTCTTTTTTTAACCGGGGTGGGAATGTTTCCCGCCCCCTGCTCTTTGGAATTCTCATGCAAAACCAGAAAATCCGCATCCGCCTGAAAGCCTTTGATTACCGGCTGATCGACCAGTCCGCGCAGGAAATTGTCGAAACCGCCAAGCGCACCGGCGCCGTCGTGCGCGGCCCCGTGCCGCTGCCGACCCGGAAGCAACGCTTTGACATTCTGCGCTCCCCGCACGTCAACAAAACCTCACGCGACCAGTTTGAAATCCGCACGCATCTGCGCTTGATGGACATCGTAGATCCCCCCGATAAAACGGTGGATGCCCTGATGAAGCTGGATTTGCCGGCGGGCGTGGATGTGGAAATCAAGTTGCAGTAATCCGCGCAAGGCAAATCATGCCGGATCGCTTGTTTTTCTGTTCCTTTTCCAGCGCCACACGCGATGTTGACTTTATGTTGATGGATGCTTCCGAAAAAGAAAAACGAGCGCCTCCCCGCGCGGTCGGGGAGATAATCGGCGCCGGGCCGCAACGCGGGCGGACAAACCGTTCAGACAAGCGGCGCGCGCCTTTGCCGCTGATGCCGATAAACCCCCATGCGTGAATCCTGTTCAGACAGAAAGATGATCATCAAGGTAGTGTACAGTTTTCTGTGCGCCATCATTGGGCTGTTGCTGGGGTTTATGACATTATGCTTTTTGTCCGCTATCTTCTTTATCAAAGACCTTAGTATTGCTGTTGTATTTGGCCTTGTGTCAGGGGGGGCCGTGTTTTTTTGTGACATGGAGCGGACGAAAGCCTTTCTTCTCGGCGTGTCGTTCAGCACGTTGAGCACCCTTGTCGGGACGCTGATGCTTTGGCTCGAGATGATCAGTGACAATATTTTTAATGCGGGTTTCATACTGGCGATTCCTGTGGCATTTTGCGTCACTCATCTTGTGGTGATCGGCTGTCTCCTTCTCAAAATTTCCCGTATCAACAACAAACTGCGCTTCTTTACAGGCTATGTCATAGGGATAGTCATTGCGCCTTTTGTCATGTTTCTTCTCCTTGCGCTCTTGGGGTATCCATTGACGGCTTGACTGAGCCTGCGGAAACCGGGCAGTGATGATCCGGTGGCGTACCCCCTGTTTTTTTCGCCATTTCTGCCTTTTGCGCGGAACTTGCGGCAAGGACACAAAAAACGATTGCACATCATGATGGGTTGCGGCTATAATTTGCGGCTTTTCGGAGACAGCGTGATTTTGCTGTCTATTTTGCTTGAATCCACCGTCAGCCAATCGTAGTTGACGATGAGGAGAATAACCATGAGTCTAGGCCTTGTTGGTCGCAAGGTGGGCATGACTCGCGTCTTTGCCGAGGATGGCGCGTCCATCCCCGTCACGGTGCTGGATGTGTCCAATAATCGCGTGACCCAAGTCAAAACGCCGGAAACCGACGGCTACGCAGCCGTGCAGGTCGCCTTCGGCACGCGCCGCGCCTCTCGCGTCATCAAGCCCCTCGCGGGGCATGTGGCCAAGGCGGGCGTGGAAGCCGGGCATGTCCTGAAGGAATTCCGCGTTGAGCCGGAGGCGTTGCAGGGCGTGAAGCCCGGTGACGCGGTGGCGGTCACGATTTTTGCCGAAGGCCAGAAAGTCGATGTGTCCGGTGTTTCCATCGGCAAGGGCTTTCAGGGCGGCATCAAACGCCATAACTTCAGTTCCAATCGCGCTTCCCACGGCAATTCCGTTTCCCATAACGCGCCGGGCTCCATCGGCATGGCGCAGGATCCGGGTCGGGTGTTTCCCGGTAAGCGCATGGCCGGTCATCTGGGCAACGCCACGAGTACGCAACAGGGGTTGACTATCGTGCGCGTCGATGCCGAGCGTCAGTTGTTGCTGGTCAAGGGCGCGGTTCCGGGCGCCAGGGGCAGCGATGTCGTCGTGCGTCCCGCCGTGAAAGCTTGAGGAGTCGGCATGGAACTGAAAGTTATCAATGAACAGGGTCAGGAGACGGCGAAGTTACAGGCTTCCGACATTCTCTTTGCCCGCGATTACAACGAATCTCTGGTGCATCAGGTCGTCGTGGCCTATCAGGCCAACGCCCGCGCCGGGAACCGTCAGCAGAAAACCCGCGCCGAAGTCACGCACACCACACACAAGCCCTGGAAGCAGAAGGGCACGGGCCGCGCCCGCGCCGGGATGTCTTCCAGCACCATCTGGCGCGGGGGCGGTCGCGCTTTTCCCAATACGCCGGAAGAAAACTTCGGACAGAAGGTCAACAAGAAGATGTTCCGCGCTGGCGTGGCGTCCATTCTTTCCGAACTGGTGCGTCAGGATCGTCTGGTGGTGGTGGATTCGCTCTCCATCGACGCGCCCAAGACCAAACTCTTTGCGCAAAAGCTGAAGGGGATGGGGCTGGAGGATCATCTTCTGGTGATTACCGATCATCTGAACGAGAATCTCTATCTCTCTTCCCGCAATCTGCCCAGAGTGCTGGTGCTGGAAGCCCAGGAAGCCGATCCGGTTTCGCTGGTTCGCTTTCCCCGCGTTCTGGTGACAAAAAACGCGGTCGCCAAATTCGAGGAGATGTGGGCATGAACCAGGAACGTCTGTTGAAATTCGCCCGGCGCAAAAACAATGGCATCCGGCAACACGCTTCCGGAAAAGCCAATCCTGAGCGCCTGATGCAGGTTTTGCTCGCGCCGCAAATTTCCGAGAAAGCAACCTACGTTGCCGAAAAGCGCGATCAGGTGGTCTTTCGCGTCGCCGCCGACGCCACCAAGCCTGAAATCAAGGCGGCCGTTGAGCTGCTGTTCAAGGTTGAGGTGGAGTCCGTGCAGGTCTTGAATGTCAAGGGCAAGGTCAAGCGTTTTCGCCAGTCCTTTGGCCGTCGCAAGGGTTGGAAAAAGGCTTTCGTCAGCCTGAAGCCCGGTCAGGAAATCAATTTTGTGGAAGGGGGGAACGCTTAAATGGCCCTCGTCAAAGTCAAACCCACCTCGCCCGGCCGTCGCGCCGTGGTCAAGGTCGTGACCGAAAATCTGCACAAGGGCAAGCCCTTTGCCGGATTGCTCGAAAAGAAGAGCGTCAAGGCCGGTCGCAACAACAGGGGACGCATCACCGTGCGTCATCAGGGGGGCGGTCACAAGCAGCATTATCGCGTGATCGACTTCAGGCGCAACAAGGATGGCATTGTCGCCAAGGTTGAGCGGATCGAGTACGATCCCAACCGTTCCGCCCATATCGCGCTCCTGTGTTACGCGGATGGCGAACGTCGCTATATCCTCGCCACGAAAGGCATGGTTGCCGGTCAGCAGGTCATCAGCGGTTCCGAAGCGCCGATCAAGCCGGGCAATGCCCTGCCGATTCGCAATATTCCTGTGGGCACGACCATTCACTGCGTGGAAATGCTGCCGGGCAAGGGCGCGCAGATGGCGCGCGCCGCTGGCGCTTCCGTGCAGCTTCTGGCCCGCGAAGGCACTTACGCTCAGGTGCGCTTGCGCTCCGGCGAAATCCGCCGCGTGCACATTGAATGCCGCGCCACGGTCGGCGAAGTCGGCAATGAAGAAAACAGCCTGCGCAAGATCGGCAAGGCGGGCGCCAATCGCTGGCGCGGCATTCGTCCTACCGTTCGCGGCGTGGTCATGAACCCGGTCGACCACCCGCACGGCGGCGGCGAAGGCCGCACCGGCGAAGGCCGCGTGCCGG
>JAISRR010000067.1 GCA_031273565.1 Zoogloeaceae bacterium
AGCAATGCCTTGTCGGTCACGGCGAAGGGCATGGTCATGGCGGGCCAGTTGAGTTGGGCGATGGGGTCGTGCGCCAGCGTGAGGCGCTGGTTCGGGAGGTCGATTTTTTTTACGACGCCTTGCCCTGTCGCCAGCGGCGTTGCGGCGGTTTTGCCCGGTTGCGCGTGTTCGCCGTGATTGTGTCCATCATGCGCGAAGGCGGCGGGCGAGAGGGAAAAGAGGGTTGCGAATATCATCGAAGTGGTGAGGGCGCGTGTTTTCATCAGGATTTCCTTTCATTAAAAAAATTACCCTTTGCGCGCTTCCCGCCTGCGTATCAGCAGGTACAGCACGGGAATGACAAAGAGGGATAACAACGGGGCGGAGAGCATTCCGCCCACCATCGGCGCGGCGATGCGGCTCATGATTTCGGAGCCTGCGCCTTGACCCCGGAAAATCGGCAGGAGGCCAGCCACGATGACGGCGACCGTCATGGCCTTGGGGCGCACCCGCCGCGCCGCGCCTTCGCGGATGGCGGCGAGCAGGATTTTTTCCCGTTCTGGACGCTCGCGCCAATCCGGGGTTTTGCCCAGGGCTTCCTTGAGATAAATCAGCATCACCACGCCAAATTCCGCCGCGACGCCGGAGAGGGCGATGAAGCCGACGCCGGTGGCGATGGAAAGGTGATAGCCCATGAGATACAAAAACCAGACGCCGCCCGTCAGTGCGAGCGGCAGGCTTGCCATGATGAGGATGGCTTCGTCGGCGCGCGAAAAGGTGAGGCAGAGCAACAAAAAGATAATCAGCAAGGTAACGGGCGCAACCTGTTTCAGACGCGCGTTGGCGCGTTCCAGATACTCGAACTGGCCGGAATAGCTCACGCTCACGCCGGGTTGGAAGGTGATTTTTTCGGCCACCCGTGCCTGAATGTCGCGCACGACGGCAGCCAGGTCGCGTCCGCGCGCGTCGACGTAAATCCAGGAAGACAGGCGTCCGTTTTCGCTTTTCAGCATCGGCGGGCCGTCGACGACGCTCACCGTGGCGAGGGT
Organism: Zoogloeaceae bacterium; assembly: GCA_031273565.1. Lineage (GTDB taxonomy): Bacteria > Pseudomonadota > Gammaproteobacteria > Burkholderiales > Rhodocyclaceae > Azovibrio. The sequence goes on from JAISRR010000067.1 coordinate 1,029, forward strand.
GGAGAGCGTGACCCGTTCGCCGCGCGGGGTGATGATGGGCAACCGGCGCACGGCGTCGAGCGAATCGCGCCATTCACGCGGGTAGCGCAGATTGATGGGATAGCGGGCGGTGCCCTCAATGGTCTCGCCGATGTTTTTGCCGCCGAGCAGCAGCGCGATGGCATCCTGCACGTCGGCGATGTTCATCCCGAAACGTCCGGCCATGTCGCGTTGGATGTCGATGTCGATGTAACGCCCGCCGGTCAGACGTTCGGCCAGCGCCGAGGCAACGCCGGGCACATCCTTGATGGCTTCCTCGATGGCGACGGCGGTTTGTTCGACCTGCCGCAAATCCGTTCCCGCCACCTTGATGCCAATGGGACTTTTGATGCCGGTCGCCAGCATGTCGAGACGGTTTCGGATGGGCGGAATCCAGAGGTTCGCCAGGCCCGGAATCTGCACGGCGGCATCGAGTTCCCGCACCAGTTTTTCGGGCGTCATGCCGGGTCGCCATTCCTCGCGGGGTTTGAACTGGATGACTGTCTCGAACATTTCCACCGGGGCCGGGTCGGTGGCGGTTTCCGCCCGTCCCGCCTTGCCGAACACGCTGGCGACTTCCGGCACGCTTTTGATGAGGCGGTCGGTCTGTTGCAGGAGTTCGCCCGCCTTGCCAACGGAGAGGCCGGGGAGCGTGGTCGGCATGTAGAGCAGGTCGCCTTCGTCGATGGCGGGCAGGAATTCGCCGCCCAGTCGCGTCGCAGGCCAGACGCTGCTCAAAAACACGAACAACGCCAGCAGCAGCGTTGTCTTCGGACGCGCCAGCGCCCGGTCGAGCAGGCCGGAATAGGCGCGAATCAGAAAACGGCTCAGGGGATTTTCTTCCTCGGAAGGAATCCGCCCCCGTATCCAGTAGCCCATCAGCACCGGAATCAGGGTAATCGACAATCCGGCGGCGGCGGCCATCGCGAAGGTTTTGGTGTAGGCCAGCGGCGCGAACAGCCGCCCCTCCTGCGCTTCCAGAGCGAATACGGGAATGAAGGAGAGCGTGATAATCAGGAGGCTGAAAAACAGCGCCGGGCCGACTTCCACGGAAGACGCGCCCACCACGCGCCAGCGCTCCTGACCTTCCAGCGATTGTCCCGGATGTTCGCTTTGCCAGCGTTCCAGATTTTTGTGGGTGTTTTCGATCATCACGATGGCCGCGTCGACCATCGCGCCGATGGCAATGGCAATACCGCCCAGCGACATCATGTTGGCGGAAACGCCATCCGCGCCCTGATAACGCATCACGATAAAAGCCGCCAATATGCCCAGCGGCAGCGAAATAATCGCCACCAGCGCCGAGCGCAAATGCCACAGGAAAAGGGCGCAGACGGCGGCCACGACAAGAAATTCTTCCAGCAGCTTGTGGCTCAGGTTCTTCACCGAATTTTCAATCAATTGCCCACGGTCATAAACCGGGATGATTTCCACGCCATCGGGCAGACTTTTTTGCAAGGTCGCAAGACGCGCCCTGACCTCGGCGAGCGTGGCGTAAGCGTTCTTGCCGCTCCTCAAAATCACCACCGCGCCCGCGACCTCGCCTTCGCCATTCAATTCCGCGATGCCGCGCCGCATCTCCGGCCCCAACTGGATGCGGGCGACATCGGCAAGGCGCACCGTTGTGCCGGAAGCGTCCGTTTTCAGGGGAATGGCGCGAAAATCCTCCAGACTTTGCAGATAACCCGTTGCCCGCACCATGTATTCCGCCTCCGCCAGTTCCAGCGACGCGCCGCCGGTTTCCTGATTGGCGCGTTCCACCGCCCCGGCGACATCGACGTGCGAAAGGCCGAATGCCGCCAGTTTCACGGGGTCGAGCACAATCTGATACTGCCTGACCATGCCGCCGATGGAAGCGACCTCGGCGACATTGGGAATGGTCTTGAGTTCATATTTCAAAAACCAGTCCTGCAAAGCGCGCAGGTCGGCGAGGCTGTGCCGCCCGCTTTTGTCGATCAGCGCGTATTCATAAATCCAGCCCACGCCCGTCGCGTCCGGCCCCAGAACGGGCTGAACGCCGGAGGGCAGGAGGCTTGCCGCCTGATTGAGATATTCCAGCACCCTTGAACGCGCCCAATAGAGGTCGGTCGCGTCATCAAACAGCACATAAACAAAGGAATCCCCAAAAAACGAAAACCCGCGCACATTTTTCACGCCCGGCACGGAAAGCATGGTGGTGGTGAGCGGATACGTCACCTGATCCTCCACAATACGCGGCGCCTGCCCCGGATACGGCGTGCGGATGATGACCTGCACATCAGACAAATCCGGCAAGGCGTCCAGCGGCGTCGCCCGAATCGCCCAGATGCCCCAGACACACAACACCACCGCCGCCAAGAGCACAAGGACGCGGTTCTGGATGGAAGCGAAGATGATTCTGGCGATCATGGGTCGGTCTTGTGCTCTGGCGGATGGCAATTTTTTCGGGATGCGCCATCATGCACGCTGGCTGCCAACGGGAGAATGACCGGGGAATTACAAGTTT
>JAISRR010000099.1 GCA_031273565.1 Zoogloeaceae bacterium
CGGGAGACGGCAGCCGCTACCAGCCGTGCCCGCACGCCGTGCAGGGCAAAGGGAATGCCCTGGGGCGTTGCCTCCCCGGATGCGCCCGTGGGCAGCCAGCCGTGCGGAAAGATGCCGGGCGTGGCAAGCAGCAGGCGGCAACGCCTGTTTTTCAGGATAGCGGCATAATCCGGTTCAGGGAGGGTGCAGGACGCTGTGCGGATGGCGACCGCGCGGCCATCACCGCCCAGGCGCAGGTTGCCCTGCTCGGGCATGGTCTGGCTGTTCGTGGTCGCCAGAAAACCCACACCTGCCTTGAAAGCAATGGCTTGCGTGGTAAACAGCGCGCCTTCTTTTGCGCTGCCAATCGCATCGTTCAGACCGATGCCGATGCGATCTTCCAGCGCCCACAAGTCGGCGCTTTTTACCCAGTATTGCGTCTGATTGGGTATTTGTCCGGCAAGGTATTGTCGCCACCCTTCCAAATTGAGCCAATAACCGGAGGCCGGTTTGCTGCGTTCTTTTTGTGCCAGAACGGGCAGCCGGGGCAAGGGGTATGAACTCAAAATACCCGGTGGCGCGGTGAAGGGGCACAGGGCAGTGGCCTTGCAAAACCCGTTGTTGTCGGTTTCGACCACCAGATCGGCGGGCGGCGCAAACAGGGGTTCTATAAGGTCTTCGGTTTTACGCGCCAGATGAAATGCGGTGAGGGTAAAAACGCCGGGGACTTCGGGCGTGCCGAATTCAGAATGCTCGACCCGGTTTGCGGCAAAAGCGGCCAGGTCGATGCCCGCGTCGGCCAACATCCGGCTGCGCAACGCGCCTGCGACCACGGACGGCCACGGCGGAATCTGTGCTTCGCCATAACTGCCCGCGTCGCCAAAAAGCTTGTTGCCGCGCAGGAAAAGCACATCCAATGGTTCCAGAAAACGGGCGTTCATGCGCGATCTCCTTCTTTGATTTTGAAACTGCTGCGCGTTTCGCGGGCGAGAAATTCGCCCACGGTGAGGAAATTTTCCAGCCAGACTTTGGATTTCTCTTTGGCCAGTTCTGTCAGCCGTTTCGCCAACCCTGTCGCATCAAGCACTTTCCCTTGTCCACCTGCCTGCCGATCCAGTTGGTAGGCGAGCATTTTTTCCAGCAGTTCGGGCGCTTCCTGCGGTTCCGGCAGGTCTTTCAGCCATTCCAGGGTGTGATACACCGCGCGGCGGGAAACGTCGTCATCGCGCAGGAATTCGATGAGACTTTCCAGCGTTTCCACGGCCTCGCCCCATTTGGCGGTGAGATACAACGCGCCGCCGGAGCGTTTGATGATGGTGAGGGAAAAAGCATCGCGCCCACCTTCATTCTTGGCGCGTTTTTCCGCCGCGCTCAATTCGCGCAGCACCGCGCCCAAGGGTGCTTGATGATGGGCGATGACCGCGCCACAACTGGCAGTGGCGTTTTCGCCCATCATGCGCATCAAGCGACCGCCCAGAGCCGCGAAACCGCTTTTGCAGATGAGCGGCGTGCCGCGTCCCCGGGTATCCTGCCAATCCTTATCCTCGTTACCCGTGCCGCTGTAGGCTTGGCGTAGCCGCGCCATCGCGCCGAGCAAATCGGCGACCGGCATCATGGCGCGCACATCGTCGCCACCCGCGTAGAGCGTTTTTCCGGAATGCTCCATTTCCACGACATACGGAACGATGGTCTGGGAAAAATCATGCAGCGCACTGGAAATCGCCATGTGTTGCGCGGGTGAAACCGCGCGTTTAGCGTCGAGATAGCCTTTCAGGTGTGGTCTGTCCGCCGCGTATTGCTCGAACCGCGTTCGGATTTCCGGGTGGAAACTTTTGGCGTAACTTGCCTGCGTTTCATGTTCGCCGGAGAGGATCGCGCCCATGTGGTCGCCGTCCAGCATGAGGAGGGCGTAGTAGGTTTCGATTTGTTCGACACGCAGAATGTTTTTGACAAGGCGCTCTTTCTCTGATTTTTCCCCCTCGTCCTCTTCATCATCCGCTGCGTCGAGGAGCGCAGGAAATTGCCGAATGAGTGGAAGACGCTTCCGGTCTCTTGCCAGCTTGCGCGGCAGTATCGCTTGATCCTTTTCCGGGTTCAGTTCAGCTAATTTTTCCTCTTGTTCGGGCGTGAGCGTTCCGTCCCAATTTTCCAGTTGACGCGCGAGCGCCATCGTGTGCGTGGAGACGACGAAACGCGGAATGTCCAGCGCCTCGCCGTTGTCTTCCGGATTCAACGCCTTGCCGACTTCTTCCCGGAAAATCGTCGGCCATAAACGCTTGATGGCAGGCAAGGCGGAAAGGTGTTCGCCCTTTTTCGCCCACGATGGTTTTTTGGCGGCGATTTTCGCCCACAGGGTATCGGGTTGCTGGCGATACGATTTTTGCAATTGCGCCCGGTCGGTGGTTAACCATTCGGCCTCGCCGGTCAGTGAGCAACGCCAACCCTGTTGCGGATTTTGTACAAACGTCCGCGCCGACTTGGCGGCGGCCAGCGCCCGTTCGGCGAGTTCATACACTGCGGGATAGAGCACGCCGGGATTGGGCGCAAAGAAAGTGGTGTTGTCATTCCACTGGATTTCTTTTTGCAGCACCTGCCAGGCGGGCGTACTCAGGAATCCGGCCTCCTCGTTTGCGCCGACGCCAAAAAAAGGCGACATGGCGGCTTTCAACGCAGAGACATCCGCAATTTTTTCTTTGCCTTCCGTGCGAATGAGCGAAAACGGAACCGCTGCCCAATGAACTTCGGGAAAACCTTGCAGTTGCGTTTTCATTTGCTCAAAAGGTATCGGATTTTCCAGATCATCACCCGTATATCCGGCTTCTTTCAGAAGCCGTGAAACAATTTCGCCCCCTGTTTTTTGCAGCCACTCGCGCACGGCAGTTTCACACTTCTTCGCCAGTTCTGTTGCCTTTGACGCCGGGACAGCCGCGACAAAGCGATTCGGCAGCGTAGCGGCAAAAAGCGGGTTGGCGTCGGTTGCGCTTTTGTGCCAGTCGCAATTCGTAAACAAATCTGCCGGTAAATCCATTCGGTCGCGCAGCCACAAATCCACTTGCGGAATACCGCGCAATCGTGGAAACAGAACCGCATCCGGCCCCAAGTCTTCGCAAATCGGGCGCATGGTTTCCCACATGAGACGGGAAAGAAGGTGCGACCCCGCCCACAGGTCGGAAGTGCTGCGCGCGGCAGCGATAAAACTCTGTACAGGACCGATAGCCATTGTCAGCAGCGCGGCTTCGCCTTTTGGGTCGGCGACAAATGCGCCCGCGAAGGCGGAAACCAGGTCAAGGTGATCCCAGATGGAATGACCAGGAATGCGCGTATCGGCGGGTAATTGCTGCCAGAGCCAACCGAGGTTGCCGATGTCGTTTTCTTCGCTGATGCGCTCAGGCGCGAAACGCCAGAGCGCAAGCAGGACGCGCCTTGCGGTCTCCGCGTTTTGCGGCGCTTGCCCATCGGGAAGAAGGGCGTCCAGAAACGCCTTGTGGTGGGCGCGACTGCATTGCTTGGCGTCCGCTGCCGAAATATCCGCAATCGGCAACAGAGGCAGCGTTTCTCCCGTAAGCGGATGGATGATGGCGGGATGGTTCGCCCAGATAAGCCGCCAGCGATCTTCGTTGGGCAGCGCCGGACGGTCGGCGGCGGATGCCCACCAGTCGGCGCGTTTTTCGCTATCGCCGCCCTTCCCGACACCGAGCCGTTCGCGCAGGTCGCGGACGGAGCCTTCCTCATGACTGACGCCCGGATCACGCATCAACACCAGCGCCTTTTCCGCCGGATCGTGCAAGCGCGCGGCAACCTTGGTTTGCCACACCGTGAGTTGAGTGTTTTCGGTCATGGCTTACTCCGGGATGCGTTTGAGCGAGGGTTGTTGTTGATCGAGGAATCCATGCACCTGCTGCCAGACAGGTTCAATTTCATTTCTCTGCGGGCGAAAACCCTGTGGCGGCAGGCAGGGAACGTGAAAAATCACACCGGCAACCTGGCCGTTTTGCGCGGGACGCAGTTTGAAACGCAGGCTGTTGGGCAGGCGCAAGCTCTGTTTTTTGTTATCGCCATGCTCTTTGTAATTATCCCATGCGTAGACCGAGTGGTTTGTTACCGGGTAACTGAGCCAATGCCGCGCCTCGGGATGGGGGGCATTCTTGCCCGTTGTAAAAGCGAAACGGGTACGCAGCCCGATCTTGATCCGTGCCAATTCTTTCATCACGGCTTTCCAGTCCGCCTGTGGCGTGGTTTGCCAAATCAATGTGCCTTGTTTGTTTTTGCCTATGGCATGTGGCCAGTCACGGTCAAGACAGTCCTGCCAGTCACGCAGGGGAAGCGTCCCGGTCAAAGGCACATTGTCCGTTGGTTTCAGGAAAAAACTGCCCCAACCATTGCGGCTGCGTCCGCCCAAGGTGCCGTAGCGATCCATCAGCCACAAGGCGTGTTCCAGCAATTCTGCGTCTTCCTCCGGGTAAGCCAGCCGCAAGGTGGCGGATTCGCCCGCCTGGATGGCGGCGTTTTTCTTGGATTCGCCCGCTTGGATAGCTGCGTTTTTCTTGTTGAGTTGCGTCTGGCCTGCGACAAACGCAAGCGGGCCATAACCAAGGTAAAGATCGGCGCCGACAGGCTTCAACCGTCCTGTATTTCTGTCTTTGACTTCTGGATGCTCAATTCTGGGAAGCGCCTGCCACGCTTGCAGCTTTCCCTCATCCCACCGATCCAGCCGCAAGCGCACGAGGCTCCGGCTCGCGGCATCGCTATCCGCATGGCCGAAAAGCAGACCTTCAGCATGGCGCATGTCCTGTTCGCAGCCCACCCGAAAGCCGTGTTCGGCGGCATACGCCACCCGCCACCACTGCCGCCACAAGGCCTTGATCGGCGGTGTGCGCCAGACGCCGTTTTGCACGGCGTCGCCCAGAAAAGCGGGCGCTAAAAACTGCATTGTGAACGTTCTTGTACGCATGATCACCATTGCATGGGAAAGGTTATCTGGATTTTCAGACCTTATTCTGACGTGCTCGATCAGATGATTTTCTCATTATCCCAGAATTTTTACGATCTACAAAATATGGCAAGCTTGCCCCGCGTTCAACGCATGCATGCACAGGTTCCCGTGGTGCATGGGGATGCGAGTTGTGTGATCTCGCGGGTTTTTGAGCACTACGTCATGGAGCCATCGTTGAAACGCTGCACCTGGCTCAATTTATGCTATTTTGATTTATTCAGTGCCGGTAGATAAAATGTTCATAGCATGGCCACGCCACAGCGGTACTGGTTGTTCCTTTTGTGATTGGAACGGCTGGTTCACGCTTACAAGAGCAACAGATGCAAAATGCCCTATTGGGCTTATGCAAAAACACTGACGTATTTCATCTACCTGCCCCAATTCGCCACGAAACAATTTTCGGTATGCCGCCTGCCGACGCTCCGCATCTGTAGTACCAAGTGCGCCGTACTCTGGGTTGAATTTCACTAACACCACAGTCTAAGGACAGAGCGCCAGCATGTCCAGCGCATGTGGTGTTCCCTCCTTTCTCCATCACATCTCTCTCACTGGCACGCCTCACACCCCGGATCATCAATTGCGCAGAACCGTGGCGCGGCCTCATCCGGGGCATCGCGCGCTTCATCATGGCCGCCCGCCAGTTTCTCCGCCTGCGACGCCCCCAATGTGCGCAGGTAGTAGGTCGTCTTCAGCCCCTTCACCCACGCCAATTTGTAGACTTCATCCAGTTTCTTGCCCGATGGCGTGGCGAGGTAGAGGTTCAGGGATTGGGCCTGATCTATCCATTTTTGCCGTCTGGAGGCGGCTTCGATGAGCCA